>NZ_CAUQWY010000013.1:0-47299 GCF_963521865.1 uncultured Streptococcus sp. | reverse complement strand
TGATTTGCTTACTAAGTTTGTTATCTTTAGCTATAGCGATTTGGAATTATGTACGTGAAGAAAAAGACTGAACAGATCGGAGCAATCCGGTCTTTTTATGGAGGATAGTAAATGAATTTAAATCAATTAGATATTATCGTTTCAGATGTTCCCCAAGTCTGTGCTGACTTGGAGCGTATTTTGGATAAAAAGTCCGATTATGTTGACGACAGTTTTGCTCAGTTTACGATTGGCAGTCACTGTCTGATGTTGTCCCAAAATCATTTGATTCCTTTGGAAGATTTTCAGTCAGGAATCATTCTTCATATCGAGGTTGAGGATGTAGACCAGAATTACCAACGTTTAAAAGAGATTGGTGTCGAGATTTTACACGGTATTTGTGAAACGGATTGGGGAACAGAGTCCTTATTAGTTAAAGGTCCTGCTGGTTTAGTGATTGATTTTTATCGTATGAAATAAGGCGCTTAGCCATTTGAAGATAACCTTAACTATTCTTAAAACAGAAATTGAGAATATGAACTATTGAAAGATCGGAGCAATTCGGTCTTTTTAATATAAAGCAATTGCATATAAACAATTGACAGCGTTTTTCTAAAATCTTATAATAAAAATATAACAGTATAAAATAAGATTCATATGAAAGGATGGTTTCTGTCTGTTAGATAAGACTGTAAAACATGTCCCTTTGTTTTAGTTTGTAAATCAGGCTTTTGTCCAATGGCCAAGCATATTACGGAATTAAACTCTTCTGTGATTTGTAAGAATATGCAAGAGAAAATTCGTAAAAATCTAGCACTTTATGCTATTTCTGGTTGCTATGAAGATATTTTAGATGTGGACTAGAGAGGGGTAAGCAAAAATGTCTATCAAGAAAAACAAAAAGGTTGTAAAAAAGCTGAAGTTGTAAGCAATAATTGTAATATTTGTTAAGTTTATAGGAGGGCATTATGAATAAAATATTTCACTATCTGGATAAGAAAACGAAGTTTTATACTATCATCGGTGCACTGGCAAATGGAGGTTTGGCTCTTGCTCAACCCTTAGTCGTATCACAAGCCTTGTCTTTAAATCAAGGAGAACTGACTTATTCTAAAATCATACAGTTTGCTGTTTTTGGCTTTACAGTATACTTCGTCTTGTATAGCTTAATGCTCTTTTGTAATCATACACATAATGTTTTTAGACGTGAAATTCAAATGAATATGAGGGCAGATTTATTTGACAAGCTGATGATAAATAAAGATTTTAGCGAAGATGAAAAAGTCACCATGCTCACACAAGATATGGAGTATTTGGGGGATAATTACTTAGAAAAATACGTCAATATCATTTGCTGGAGCTTTGTAGCATTACTAACAGCGATTTATATTATTTCGCAAAATTTGTTACTAGGTAGTATTTTTGTCTTTTTCACTATTTTACGTCCTATTCCTCAGTTCTTGATGAATAAAAGACTCAAACATACTGGTGATGACATGGCTCAAGGCAGAGTAGAAGTGCATAATCAAGTATCTGATAGTATCCGAGGAGCACATACTCTACTCATGAACCAAGCAATTTCTGAAAATCAGAACAGATTTTGGAAGATTAATCGACATTATCAACTAGCCATTCAAAAATTTTGCTTTACCCATAATATAATTTTCTTTTGCAACGGTTTCATGGTCTTTTTAAGCCAAGTTTTACCACTTGTTTTAGGTTTTTACTTTGCTATGGCTGGGCAGAAAGTGTCAGTGGCAAGTCTTGTTGCCATGTACATCGCAGCAGGTCAGCTAGTGAGCCCTATTCAGACTATTATGTATGATGCTGTAGATATACAAGGGGCAAAAACGACAGCAGATAAGATTTTTGGAGTATTAGAAATTGGAGATGTAAAACAGATAGATAAAAAAGATGTGCAAGAATTGCATGCTCTGCACATTAAAAATTTAAGTAAATCCTATGGTGACAGACAACTTTTTACTCATCTAAATTTGGATGTTCAAGCAGGTCAGAAAGTTTTAATCAAAGGACCGAGTGGTTGTGGTAAGTCAACCTTATTTCGACTCATTACTGGAGAAGAAATAGCAGATGAGGGAGAAATTATCGGTGTGACAACTGTTAATGAATGTACATCAAGTTTTGTATCCAGTATAGGAATTATTAGCCAACATCCATTTCTCTTTAACGATACAGTTCGTTATAATTTGACCTTAGGACAAGAATTTTCTGAGGAAGAGTTGCTTGCTGTTTTGAAACAAGTCAAACTAGATTTTGAATTGACGGGTGGACTGGATTTTATTATCAAAAATAACGGGGAGAATATTTCTGGGGGACAAAGAGTAAGGATTGAATTGGCACGTTTTCTTCTTCGTAAAAAAAATCTGTTATTGGCTGATGAAGTGACCGCAGCCCTAGACAAAGAAAACGCCCTCATGGTACATGAACTACTATTTTCTCTTCCTGTTATGATGTTAGAAATTGCCCATCATATTGATGATGAAAGTAGATATCAACAAGTTGTAGATTTAGGAAAATATTGAATCTGGTTTAAAAGTCAGTTTTATCAGAAAATAAAGTAAATATTTCAGCAATAAAACATCCAGTATCAAGATTTTTCAATATATAGTAATATGCGTTTTTATGATTATATATACTTTTTCCAACTTCAATCTTCTTTCTTCTCACAAGATTGTGATAGTTTACATTTTTATAGCAAAACTTTCAAACTCTTGCTTGTTTTTGCATCATATTATAAAATAAAAAGCATAAAAGAATAAAAGAGGTTTTGAAAATATCCGAAAAACAAATGAACGTTTTGGGTTGGGTAGCGACCTTCATGTCTGTTATGATGTATGTGTCTTACTTCCCACAAATTATGAACAATCTGGCTGGTCAAAAAGGAAATTTCATCCAGCCCTTGGTTGCTGCTATCAACTGTAGTCTCTGGGTTTACTACGGTCTTTTCAAGAAAGAAATATTCCCCTTGCTACTGCCAATGCTCCAGGTATCGTTTTTGGCCTTGTGACGGCTATTACAGCTTTGATTTAAAAAGAAGACTGGTTTCAGTTTTGTTCGTTTATGAGAATAGATGCTTCATTAAAGTAATTTTTGAATGAGAGTTGAGGGAAAAAGTCCAGTGATAGCTAGCTTTACGAGAGTCTTTTATGTTCGTCTCTATCAAAGAAAAAAGTATATCGTTACTATTTTTATAAAATTTTCTCCCTACTTTATAAGATGTTAAAAAGAGTTCAATTCGAACTCTTTTTTTGCTATAATGAGGGGAGAAAAATCAGATAGGAGATCAACATGTCAGAACCATTATTTTTACAATCAGTTATGCAAGAAAAAATCTGGGGTGGTACCAAGCTACGTGATGAGTTTGGTTATGACATTCCAAGTGAAAAAATCGGGGAATACTGGGCCATCTCAGCCCATCCAAATGGTGTCTCTAAAGTTGCCAATGGTCGCTACGAGGGAACAGACCTTGCGACTTTGTATGCGGAACACCGTGAATTGTTCGGCAACCGTTCTGAGCCTGTATTTCCACTTTTGACAAAAATTCTTGATGCCAATGACTGGCTCAGCGTTCAAGTTCACCCAGATGATGCTTATGGACTAGAGAACGAAGGTGAACTTGGAAAGACAGAATGCTGGTACATCATTGCAGCAGACGAAGGTTCAGAAATTATCTACGGTCACAATGCCAAGTCAAAAGAAGAACTCCGTCAGCAAATCGAGGACAAGAATTGGGATGCTTTGTTGACAAAAGTACCAGTTAAAGCTGGAGATTTCTTCTATGTGCCAAGTGGCACTATGCATGCTATCGGGGCAGGCATCTTAATCCTTGAAACGCAACAGTCTAGCGATACCACCTATCGCGTCTATGACTTTGATCGTAAGGATGCCAAGGGAAACTTGCGTGAACTTCACCTTGAAAAATCCATTGATGTTTTAAACATTGGTGAGCCAGCAAATAGCCGTCCTGTAACTGTCAAAGCTGATGATTTACGCTCCACTCTCCTTGTATCCAATGATTTCTTTGCAGTTTACAAGTGGGAAATTACTGGAAAAGTTGACTTCGAAAAGACAGCTGACTACAGCTTGTTGAGTGTCTTGGCTGGTCAAGGTCAAGTGACTGTTGACGGAAAAAACTATCCAATCCAAAAAGGCAGCCACTTTATCCTACCAAGTGATGTTGAAGCTTGGGCTCTGGAAGGGCAAGGTTTGGAATTAATTGTTAGCCATCCATAAAAAAAGAAAGGACCTGAGTTCACTACTCAAGTCCTTTTTAATTACATAAATTGGGCGATAAAGACCACGATGATGATGATTGGAATGATGAAACGAAGAAGGAAGAGCCATACTTGGAACAGTCCCTGTTTCCATGCTGTTTCATCGAGATGGAGTTCCTCCATTGCAAGAGCCTTTTTAAAGATATAGCCTGTAAAAAGTGAAAGGCAGAGAGCTCCAAATGGCATGAGGAGATTGGAAACCAAGAAGTCCATAGCGTCAAAGAAGGTCTTCCCAAAGATGTGAACATCCGCCATGACACCGTAAGATAGGGCTGAAGGAATGCCAAAGACAAAGGTCAAAATTCCTAAAATAACACTCCACTTAGCACGCTTGCTGTTGTCCTGGTTGGTAATATTGCCCACATTGATTTCCAGCATAACGACGGAAGAAGTGACCGTCGCAAAGAGGAAGAGCAAGAGGAAGAGGATGTAGAAAATGGTTCCAAAAGGCATCTTGTCAAAGAGTTGAGGCAAGACGATAAAGAGCAAGCTCGGTCCCCCTTCAGACTGGATATTGAAGGCTGACATAGCAGGGAAAATGGCTAGACCTGCCATGATGGATACTGAAATATTCATGGCTACGATGGAAATCCCTGACTGGACTAGATTTGTTTTCTTATCCAAATAAGAAGCATAGGTCAGCATGGCTGTCACCCCTAGTGAGAGGGCAAAGAAAGATTGTCCCAGAGCATATAGGAGACCAGCACTGGTCAGTTTTGAAAAGTCTGGTTTGAGGAAGTAGAGAACGCCTTCCATGGCATTTGGCAAACTGAGAGAGCGCCCGATGATGACAACAAAGATAATAAAGAGCAGGGGCATCATAACCTTAGATGCTCTTTCAATCCCTTTTTGAACACCACGTGATACAATAAAGATATTCAACAGGATAAAGGCTGCTTGAGCTCCTAGGGCAATGGCTGGATTTGAAATGATTGAAGTAAATAACTGAGCGTAATCACTAGTTACACCAAGTTGGAATAATTTTCCAAACTCAATACCCAGATAAACTAGAATCCATCCTCCAATAACACTGTAGAAAGATAAGAGGATAAAGAGGGCAAAGGCACCAATCCAACCGATGAAGTTGTACTTGCCATTCTTGCCTAGTTTTCCAAAGGTTTTAATCCCAGAGACACCAGCACTTCGGCCGAGGGCAAATTCAGCTAGCAAAAGGGGGAAACCGATTAAAATAGTGGAGATAAGAAAGACCAGTAAAAAGCCTCCACCGCCATTAGCAGCAGTCATGTAGGGAAATTTCCAAACGGCACCAAGTCCGATGGCTGAACCAGCAGATGCTAGGATAAAGCCCACTTTAGAACCCCATTGCGATTTTTCAGACATAGTTAAACTCCTAAAATTAGTGTTACAAAAGAAAAAGCTACTGCCCTTGGCAACTAGCCTCATCAGTACTCAAAATGAGCGTTTCTTTTGATTGATAGACTTGACTATCCTATCATGTTTTCTAAGGTCTGTCAAGAAAACCATTTTCAAGCTTTTACACTTTTCTCAAAAAGTTTAAAAAATCGCACAAAAACGCTTGACTCTGACCTAAGGGGAGGGTATATACTATAAATGTAATACTTTTCGAAAATCTCTTCAAACTATGTCAGCGTCCATCTGCAACCTCAAAACGGTGTTTTGAGCAGCCTGCGGCTAGCTTCCTAGTTTGCTCTTTGATTTTCATTGAGTATAAGGAGGAAATCATGTACCATATAAAAGAAGCTGCCCAGCTTTCGGGTGTCTCTGTCAAGACCCTGCACCATTACGATAAGATAGGACTCTTGGTTCCTTTAAAGTCGGAAAACGGTTATCGAACCTTCACTCAGGAGGATTTGGAACGACTTCAGGTCATTCTTTATTACAAATATCTAGGTTTTTCTTTAGAAAAAATAGCAGAGCTATTAAAGGAAGAAAGGACAGATTTATTGCCTCATTTGACTAGGCAGTTGGAGTATCTAACTCGAGAAAGGGAACATCTGGATAGCTTGATTTCAACCTTGCAGAAAACCATTCAAGAACAAAAAGGAGAAAGAGAAATGAGCATTCAAGAGAAATTTGCTGGATTTAACTACCAAGACCATCAAAAATACCACCAAGAGGCGGTAGAGAAGTATGGACAAGAAGTTATGGATCAAGCGCTGGAGCGCCAAAAAGGTCACGAAGACGAGGCTACGGCTGCCTTTAACCAAGTCTTTCAAGCCTTGGCACAAAATCTTCAAGCTGGTCTACCAATAACAGCAACCGAAAATCAAGAAGAAGCTGCCAAACTCTTGCAAGCTATTCGTACTTATGGATTCGACTGCTCTATTGAGGTATTCGGCCATATCGGTAAAGGCTACGTCTATAACCCAGAGTTTAAGGAAAATATTGACAAATTTGGAACTGGGACAGCCCAGTACACATCAGATGTCATTGCCCACTATGTCCAAACTCAGACAAAATAAAATCGGAGGAGTATTCTTCCGATTTTTACTAAATTTAAGTACTACTTGCTTAATAATTTTTCTACCACATTTAGTTTTCGCATGGTCAAATTTACATTAAAAAGCTTTTCAAGATAGTTGGTATGGAGTTTCTTTTGTTTTGCAGTTCTAGGGAGATAGAGGTAAAGACAATGGTTACCGATACAAATTTCTTCTTCACCGTAATCAATTTTCAATTTTTCTAAAGGGAGACTTTGAATAGGTTCTTGATAAAAAATCACGTGTACACGGTCATAAAAATAGTGTTCTCCAAACGGATTTTCTTGGACAATGTTTTTAAAAATATCCTTATTCTTAATGATTATTTTGAGATCGGCTCCAATCTTTTCCTTTATTAGAGTATGAACCTGTTCTCGTATTTCTTCGAGAGCTAAGTTACTTTCAAGAATGATATTCCCACTTTGAATATAGGTTCGAACTTGTTGAAAACCAGCTTCTGTCAAGATATCTACTAGATAAGACATTTTAGGGATAGCATTTTTTCCATTAGGAGTAACTCCCCTTAACAAGATAATATGTTCCAAAGTACTTCCTTTCTTTTGGGGCTGATTTAGCCATTGAATAATTTAGATTTAGATTGGATTTGATCCCGCCACCCAGCCGGTGCAGAGGGCAGAAGTGATGTTAAAGCCACCCGTGTGGGCGTTGATATCCAGTACCTCACCAGCAAAGTGGAGGCCAGTGACTAGTTTACTTTCCAGAGTTTTAGGGTGGATTTCCTTGAGACTGACGCCACCTTTTGTAACAAAGGATTTAGCTAAGGACATTTTACCAGTAACAGGAATTTTAAGTCCTTTGATGGACTGGAGAAGTTGTTCTTGTTCCTTTTCAGTCAACTGTTTGACTTTGTCAGGATAGCCTTGCACAAAAAAATCTGCCAAGCGTTCTGGAATCAAAGTTTTTAAGGCATTTTTCAAGGATTTTTCCCGATTTTCTTCTAGAAATGCAGCCAAATCCTTCTCGGAAAGTTGTGGCAAGACATCTAGAGAGAGAATTTCCCCACCCTTGACAAAGCTAGACATGCGTAGCGCAGCAGGACCTGACAAACCAAAGTGGGTAAAGAGCAGATCGTGAGTGATGACATACTTATCATAGCTTAGGGTCACATCATCCAATGAAATTCCCTGCAAGGCCTTGTGTGGAAAATCTGTCAATAAAGGACTTTCAGCGGCCTCAAGCTCGGTAATGGTGTGTTTAAAATGACGGGCAATCTCATGACCAAAACCAGTCGAACCAGTAGAAGGATAGGATTTACCACCTGTTGTGACAATGAGTTTATCACAAGTGAAGGTTTGCTCAGCTGATTTAAGAACAAATTGCTTATCTACCTTTTTAACCGAAACAATCTCTGTTTGAGTAGCAACTTGACCACCTAGTTCAGTGATTTTCTTTTCTAAAGCCTCAATAATGGTCCGAGACTTGTCATTGGCAGGAAAGACGCGTCCGTGGTCCTCGACCTTAAGTTTGACCCCATTTTCTGTAAAAAAGTTAATGATATCATGGTTATCAAACTGAGAGAAGACACTGTAAAGAAAGCGTCCGTTCCCAGGGATACCAGCTAGTAGGTCATCTAGAGTTCCATTGTTGGTGACATTGCAACGTCCCCCACCAGTCCCAGCTAATTTTTTTCCAAGTTTCCGATTTTTTTCGATGAGGAGGGTTTTCTGTCCATAAAAGCTACTGGAAATTGTAGCCATCATGCCAGCAGGACCTCCACCGATGACGATAGTATCAAAATGTTTCATAGCTCTATTGTACCACAAAAAAACAAGAGATGAAGTCACCTCTTGTCAAGAATGCAATCAATCAATTTCATATCCCATCAGCAAACCACCATCTTCTGCATAAAAACTGCAGAGACCAGATGTTGGGAGAATTTTAATATCCGCCTGTGGGAAATTTTCACGAATTCGCTCTGAGAGCTGTTGGCAACATTTCTCGTTATTGCGTTGAGCCATGACAATACGGCCACCAGCATATCCAGCTTTTATCAACTCTTCATAGGCTGCTTGAACTGATTTCTTTGAACCTCGTGCTTTTTGTAGCAATTCGAGAGTTCCGGTTTCACTAGCTTCTCCGACCATACGGATATTTAGAAGGCCAACGACCGTACCGATAAGCTTGCTCAAACGGCCGTTTTTAACCAAGTTATCGACTTTGGCTAGGACAAAGAGCAACTTGGTTTTTTCTTGATAGGCAGTGATAGCTTTAACCACTTCTTCAAAAGATAAGCCCTGGTCAATCAAGTCATTTAATTTTTCTACAAGCAAGTCAACTTCACCACCAGCAGACAAACTATCAATTACATGAATCTTAGTGTCAGGATGGTCTTCCAGATAAATATTCTTAGCTAGTTGAGCACTATTGTGACTGCCAGAAAGAGTACCTGTGATGGTTACTAGGAAAATGTTTTTGGCTCCTTCAAATGCTCGTAAATAATCATCTGGGCTTGGACAAGCTGATTTTGAAGCTTCTGCAGTTGCATACATGGTTTCCATCATTTGGTCAATATCAAGATTGGCATCATCAACAAAGATCTGATCAGCTACTTGAATGGTTAAGGGAACACTTACAAAGGTTGTGTCAATAGCTGGTTTTGCCAGTTGACGATAATCACAACCAGAGTCAGCAATAATCTTCCAAGTCATAGAAATTCTCCATCTTTGTCAGTTATACATTGACAAAGGTTCTGTCTTTTTTTACAATTATATCATGAAAGCCCTTGAAACAAAAGCCTCATCCGTCTGTTGTGACAAGTAGAAAGAAAATGTTATGTCTGAACGTAGAATCTCTGAAAAATCTCTTGAAAATCTCAGAAAATCAAACCAAGAATCCAATTTATTAACTAGAGAAGCGATTGAAACAGCCCTCTTGCAGCTCTTGGAAAAAAAGGACTTGACCAAGATTAGTATTTCTGAATTGGTCAAACGTGCAGGCGTTTCGCGTGCGGCCTTTTATCGCAATTATGATTCCAAAGAGGAGATTTTAGAGAGCGTCTTTAAACGGAGTGTCCACAACATCATGGAACAACTGCACCATTATGATTTAAAGACAGACCTTTATCTGGTCTGGGTTCACCTTTTCCGTGAGGCAAGAAAGGAAGCCAGAGTGATTCAATTGGCCTTAGATTACCATCTGGAAAAAATCTTTGTCCAAGCTATGCAGGAATTTCTAGAAAAATACCATGGAAAATCAAAAGGTGTCAGCTCTTATCTTCATTCCTTCTGGAGTTCAGCCATCGTTTCTGTCCTTTTAAAATGGATTAAGGATGGCATGAAGGTACCTGCTGAAAAGATTGCGGATTTACGGTTACCATTTTTTAAAAAATAGAGAAAAAGGAGAAAAGAGATGACTGAAAAAAGACTAGCCTGGGATGAGTATTTTGCAGCCCAAGCCCTACTAATTGCCAATCGTTCCACTTGTAAACGTGCTAAAGTGGGCGCAATTCTGGTTAAGGATAATAAGGTGATTTCCACTGGTTACAATGGTTCGGTGTCAGGGACTGAGCATTGTATTGACCATGAATGTCTGGTCATTGAAGGCCACTGTGTTCGAACTCTTCACGCTGAGGTCAATGCTATCCTTCAAGGTGCAGAACGTGGTGTTCCCAAAGGCTTTACAGCTTATGTGACCCATTTTCCTTGTCTGAACTGTACAAAACAATTGCTGCAGGTCGGTTGCAAGCGCGTGGTTTACATCAACCAGTACCGAATGGATGACTATGCCCAATACCTTTATCAAGAAAAAGGGACAGAATTGACCCATTTACCACTTGAGACAGTACAGGCCGCTCTTAAAGAGGCTGATCTAATGTAAAAATTATCAAAAATAAATGGTTTAGAAAGATTTTTAAACCGTTTTTTGGTATAATAAGAAGAATAAATTGAAAGAAGGAATTCCAAAAATGGGAAAAATTGAAGTTATTAATCACCCGCTGATTCAACACAAATTGTCCATCTTGCGTCGTACAGATACTTCTACAAAAGCTTTTCGTGAGCTAGTAGATGAGATTGCAATGTTGATGGGGTATGAAGTACTTCGTGATCTTCCACTAGAAGATGTGGAAATCGAAACACCAATTACAAAAACAGTTCAAAAACAATTGGCAGGTAAGAAATTGGCCATCGTTCCAATCTTGCGCGCAGGTATCGGGATGGTTGATGGTCTCTTGAGCTTGGTTCCAGCTGCTAAAGTTGGTCACATCGGTATGTACCGTGATGAAGAAACACTTCAACCAGTTGAGTACTTGGTAAAATTGCCTGAAGATATTGACCAACGTCAAATTTTTGTAGTAGACCCGATGTTGGCAACAGGTGGGTCAGCAATCTTGGCCGTTGACTCACTTAAAAAACGTGGCGCATCAAATATCAAATTTGTCTGCCTTGTATCTGCTCCAGAAGGTGTAAAAGCCCTTCAAGAAGCTCATCCAGATGTAGAAATCTTTACAGCAGCCTTGGATGAACGCTTGAACGAACACGGTTATATCGTTCCAGGTCTTGGAGATGCTGGAGACCGCTTGTTCGGTACGAAATAAGATAGAAAAGAAGATTGACTTGGAAAAGAAGTTCCAGTCACGAAAGGAGGTTGAATTTTTGTTTCTGTCTAATGAAAACAGAGCAAAAATTTGACCTTTTTTGACCAAGATATTATAATAGTCTTATCTTCAGTCATTTGACCAACAAAATTAAAACTCAAAAGGAGAAATAAATGATTCCTGTAGTTATTGAACAAACAAGCCGAGGAGAACGTTCCTACGATATTTACTCACGTCTTCTCAAAGACCGCATCATTATGCTGACAGGTCCAGTTGAAGACAACATGGCCAACTCTGTTATTGCCCAGTTGCTTTTCTTGGATGCTCAAGATAGTACAAAAGATATTTACCTTTATGTCAATACACCTGGGGGTTCAGTTTCAGCTGGTTTGGCAATCGTTGATACCATGAACTTTATCAAGGCAGATGTCCAAACCATCGTTATGGGAATGGCTGCATCTATGGGGACTGTGATTGCATCAAGTGGAGCAAAAGGCAAACGTTTCATGCTTCCAAATGCAGAATACATGATTCACCAACCAATGGGTGGAACAGGTGGTGGTACCCAACAAACCGATATGGCTATCGCTGCAGAACACTTGCTTAAAACTCGTAACACTTTGGAAAAAATCTTGGCTGAAAATTCAGGACAGTCAATCGAAAAAGTCCATGCAGATGCAGAACGCGATAACTGGATGAGTGCTCAAGAAACACTTGAATATGGCTTTATTGATGAAATCATGGCCAACAATTCTTTGAACTAATCATTAAAGAAGGCAAACTCGACGGGGTTTGCTTTTTTTGATATAATAGGGAGAGATTTCTTAGAAAGAGGATTTATCATGTTTGAAAAAGTCAATCGATCTGGCTTGATTATCTATCTTTACTATAATCGGGATGCCAAAAAACTGCAGGATTATGGAGATATTACCTATCATTCCAAGAAACATCGTTACTTACAGCTTTATGTTCCAACTCAAGAAGTGGAGCAATTGGTCGGGCGCTTGGGCAAGGAAAAGTTTATAAAAAAAGTCAGAGTTTGTCATATCCAAGAGCTGGAAACACCCTTTGTGGGCAATCTTTATCGAGAGGAAAACGTTATCATCGAAAAAGTTCAAGAAAAGTGTTGACAATTTTCTGATAATTCGGTATATTCTTAACATACTATTTATTTAAGAAATAAGGAGATAAAAAAGATGAAGAAAAAATTTGCCCTATCGTTTGTGGCGCTTGCAAGTGTAGCACTTCTTGCGGCCTGTGGAGAAGTGAAGTCTGGAGCGTCAAACGCTGCTGGTAACTCAGTAGATGAGAAGACAATCAAAATCGGATTTAACTTTGAAGAAACGGGTGCCGTAGCAGCCTACGGAACATCTGAACAAAAAGGTGCCCAACTTGCCGTTGATGAAATCAATGCTGCAGGTGGTATCGACGGAAAACAAATCGAAGTGGTTGATAAAGATAACAAGTCTGAAACAGCAGAGGCGGCTTCAGTAACAACTAACCTTGTAACCCAATCTAAAGTATCAGCAATCGTAGGACCTGCGACATCTGGTGCAACTGCAGCTGCGGTAGCGAACGCTACAAAAGCAGGTGTTCCATTGATTTCACCAAGTGCGACTCAAGATGGATTGACTAAAGGTCAAGATTACCTCTTTATTGGAACTTTCCAAGATAGCTTCCAAGGAAAAATTATCTCAAACTATGTTTCTGAAAAATTAAATGCTAAGAAAGTTGTTCTTTACACTGATAATGCCAGTGACTATGCTAAAGGTATTGCTAAATCTTTCCGCGAATCATACAAGGGTGAGATTGTTGCGGATGAGACTTTCGTAGCAGGCGACACAGACTTCCAAGCAGCCCTTACAAAAATGAAAGGGAAAGACTTTGATGCGATCGTTCTTCCTGGTTACTACACTGAAGCTGGTAAAATTGTAAACCAAGCGCGTGGTATGGGAATTGACAAACCAATCATTGGTGGTGATGGATTCAACGGTGAAGAGTTTGTACAACAAGCAACTGCTGAAAAAGCATCAAACATCTACTTTATCTCAGGCTTCTCAACTACTGTAGAAGTTTCAGCTAAAGCCAAAGCCTTCCTTGATGCTTACCGTGCTAAGTACAATGAAGAGCCTTCAACATTTGCAGCCTTGGCTTATGACTCAGTTCACCTTGTAGCAAACGCAGCAAAAGGTGCTAAAAACTCTGGTGAAATCAAGGATAACCTTGCTAAAACAAAAGATTTTGAAGGTGTAACTGGTAAAACAAGCTTCGATGCAGACCACAACACAGTCAAAACTGCTTACATGATGACCATGAACAATGGTAAGGTTGAAGCAGCAGAGGTTGTAAAACCATAATAGAAAAATGTTGAAATAGGGAATGAGCCTCTGACTCACTCCCTGTTTCGATGTTTAAGAACCTATCAAAAAGTGAGGGAAAACCCTCGAAATTATAAATAGAAAGAGTGAATCTTATGCTCCAACAACTAGTAAATGGTTTGATTCTAGGTAGTGTTTATGCGCTGTTAGCCTTAGGATATACCATGGTTTACGGAATTATCAAGCTCATCAACTTCGCCCACGGTGATATTTATATGATGGGAGCCTTTATCGGTTATTTCTTGATTAATTCTTTCCAAATGAATTTCTTTGTAGCGCTTATTGTAGCGATGCTAGCGACGGCCATTCTTGGTGTCGTGATTGAGTTCCTTGCTTACCGACCTTTGCGCCACTCTACTCGTATTGCTGTTTTGATTACAGCTATTGGGGTTTCCTTCCTACTTGAGTATGGAATGGTCTATCTGGTTGGTGCCAATACTCGTGCCTTCCCTCAAGCGATTCAAACAGTTCGCTATGATTTGGGACCAATTAGCTTAACGAATGTACAGTTAATGATTTTGGCCATTTCCTTGATTTTGATGATTTTGCTACAAGTCATTGTTCAAAAGACCAAGATGGGGAAAGCTATGCGTGCGGTATCTGTAGATAGCGATGCAGCACAATTGATGGGGATCAATGTAAACCGTACTATCAGCTTTACCTTTGCTTTGGGTTCTGCTCTTGCGGGTGCGGCTGGTGTTCTGATTGCCCTCTATT
Source organism: uncultured Streptococcus sp. (assembly GCF_963521865.1). Taxonomy (GTDB): domain Bacteria; phylum Bacillota; class Bacilli; order Lactobacillales; family Streptococcaceae; genus Streptococcus. The sequence goes on along the minus strand of NZ_CAUQWY010000013.1, from coordinate 32,913 downwards.
ATAACTCTTTGGAGCCTTTGATGGGGGTTACTCCAGGTCTTAAATCTTTCGTTGCCGCTGTACTTGGTGGTATCGGAATTATTCCTGGTGCGGCTCTTGGTGGCTTTGTAATTGGTCTATTGGAAACCTTTGCGACAGCCTTTGGAATGTCAGACTTTCGTGATGCCATTGTTTATGGAATCTTGTTGTTGATCTTGATTGTCCGCCCAGCTGGTATCCTTGGTAAAAATGTGAAAGAGAAGGTGTAAACGATGAAAGAAAATTTAAAAGTTAATATTCTATGGTTACTCCTTTTGTTAGCTGGCTATGGCTTGATTAGTGTACTGGTTTCAGTCGGAGTACTCAATCTATTCTATGTACAGATTTTACAACAAATTGGAATTAATATTATTCTGGCTGTTGGTCTCAACTTAATCGTTGGTTTTTCAGGACAATTTTCACTTGGTCATGCTGGTTTTATGGCGATTGGTGCCTATGCAGCAGCTATTATTGGTTCTAAATCACCAACCTACGGTGCCTTCTTTGGAGCCATGCTGGTAGGGGCTTTGCTTTCAGGAGCAGTTGCCTTACTTGTCGGAATTCCAACCTTGCGCTTGAAGGGGGATTACCTTGCGGTGGCGACTCTCGGTGTTTCTGAAATTATCCGTATCTTTATCATCAATGGTGGAAGCCTTACAAATGGTGCAGCAGGTATCTTAGGGATTCCTAACTTTACAACTTGGCAAATGGTTTACTTCTTTGTCGTGATTACAACCATTGCAACCTTGAACTTCTTGCGTAGCCCAATTGGTCGTTCAACCCTATCGGTTCGTGAGGATGAAATCGCTGCTGAGTCAGTTGGGGTTAATACGACTAAAATTAAAATCATCGCCTTTGTCTTTGGTGCTATTACTGCAAGTATTGCAGGGTCGCTTCAAGCAGGATTTATCGGTTCAGTTGTACCCAAAGATTACACTTTCATCAACTCAATCAACGTTTTGATCATTGTAGTCTTTGGTGGACTTGGTTCCATTACAGGTGCCATTGTTTCAGCTATTGTTTTGGGAATTTTGAATATGCTTCTCCAAGATGTTGCCAGTGTGCGTATGATTATTTACGCTTTGGCCTTGGTATTGGTCATGATTTTCAGACCAGGCGGACTCCTTGGAACATGGGAATTGAGCTTATCACGTTTCTTTAAAAAATCTAAGAAGGAGGAACAAAACTAATGGCATTACTTGAAGTAAAACAGTTAACCAAACATTTTGGTGGTCTAACAGCTGTTGGAGATGTGACTCTTGAATTGAACGAAGGAGAACTGGTTGGACTAATCGGTCCAAATGGAGCAGGTAAAACGACTCTTTTCAACCTCTTAACTGGTGTTTATGAACCAAGTGAGGGAACAGTAACCCTAGATGGTCATCTTTTGAATGGAAAGGCACCATATAAGATTGCTTCTTTGGGGCTTGGACGTACTTTCCAAAATATTCGTCTCTTTAAAGATTTAACCGTTTTGGACAATGTTTTGATTGCTTTTGCCAACCATCACAAACAACATGTTTTTGCTAGTTTTTTACGCTTACCAGTTTTTTATAAGAGTGAAAAAGAATTAAAAGCTAAAGCTTTGGAATTGCTAAAAATCTTTGATTTAGATGGTGATGCAGAGACTCTTGCTAAAAATCTTGCCTACGGACAACAACGTCGTTTGGAAATAGTTCGTGCTCTTGCTACGGAACCTAAAATTCTCTTTTTAGATGAACCAGCTGCAGGTATGAACCCACAGGAAACAGCTGAATTGACTGAGTTAATTCGTCGCATCAAAGATGAATTTAAGATTACAATTATGTTGATTGAACATGATATGAATCTGGTCATGGAAGTTACAGAACGCATCTACGTACTTGAATACGGTCGTTTGATTGCTCAAGGAACTCCAGACGAAATTAAGACCAATAAACGCGTTATCGAAGCTTATCTAGGAGGTGAAGCCTAATGTCTATGTTAAAAGTTGAAAATCTTTCTGTGCATTACGGTATGATCCAAGCAGTCCGTGATGTAAGCTTTGAAGTGAATGAAGGAGAAGTTGTTTCCCTTATCGGTGCCAATGGTGCAGGTAAGACAACCATTCTCCGTACCTTGTCTGGTTTGGTTAGACCGAGTTCAGGAAAGATTGAATTTTTAGGTCAAGAAATCCAAAAAATGCCAGCTCAGAAAATCGTAGCAGGTGGGCTTTCACAAGTACCAGAAGGACGCCACGTCTTCCCTGGCTTGACTGTTATGGAAAATCTTGAAATGGGAGCTTTCTTAAAGAAAAATCGTGAAGAAAATCAAGCTAACTTGAAGAAAGTTTTCTCACGCTTCCCGCGTCTAGAAGAACGGAAAAATCAAGATGCAGCCACCCTTTCAGGAGGGGAACAACAAATGCTTGCCATGGGACGCGCCCTTATGTCAACACCCAAACTTCTTCTTTTAGATGAACCATCAATGGGACTTGCTCCAATCTTTATCCAAGAAATTTTTGATATCATTCAAGATATCCAGAAACAAGGAACGACCGTCCTCTTGATTGAACAAAATGCCAATAAAGCACTCGCAATCTCTGACCGAGGTTATGTATTGGAAACAGGGAAAATCGTCCTATCAGGAACAGGAAAAGAACTCGCCTCATCAGAAGAAGTCAGAAAAGCATATCTGGGTGGCTAAACTAGTCTGGGAGACTAGTTTAGGTTGCAAATGAAGATTACGAAGTAATCTTCGCATAGTCCGGGGGACCTTTTTAGTCGGCGGATGAAGATTGCGTAGCAATCATCAAATCCAGTGGATTGTTTTAGTCGGTAGATGGAGATTGCGAACAAATCTTGATCTACATTAAAAGATTAATTTCTAATAATTGAAAAAATCGAATGAAATGTATCTTACCTTCATTCATAGAGCTCGATTTCAGAGCTCTTTTTGCTAGCTTATTCATACTTTTCTGAATTTTGAAAAAGAAATGTAAGCGTTTGATAGATTTACAAAAAGATTGTATAATAGGGATAAGAATAGAAAAGGAGAAGTCTCATGGCAGTTAAAGATTTTATGACCCGCAAGGTAGTGTACATTAGTCCAGATACAACAGTATCTCATGCAGCAGATTTGATGAGAGAGCAAGGTTTACACCGCTTGCCTGTTATCGAAAATGATCAATTGATTGGTTTGGTAACTGAAGGAACCATTGCGCAAGCAAGTCCATCCAAAGCAACAAGTCTTTCTATCTATGAGATGAACTATCTTCTAAATAAGACAAAAGTAAAAGATGTCATGATTCGCGATGTTGTCACTGTTTCAGGCTATGCGAGTCTAGAGGATGCAACTTATCTGATGTTGAAAAATAAGATTGGTATTCTTCCTGTAGTAGATAACCATCAAGTCTATGGGGTTATTACTGACCGTGATGTTTTCCAAGCCTTTCTTGAAATTGCTGGCTATGGAGAAGAAGGAATTCGTGTGCGCTTTGTTACGGAAAATGAAGTCGGCGTTCTTGGTAAGATTGTTTCTCTAATCGTTGAAGAAAATTTGAATATCTCGCATACAGTCAATATTCCACGAAAAGACGGTAAGGTGATTATAGAAGTTCAAATTGATGGTTCAGTTGATTTGGCAGCCTTAAAGCAAAAATTTGAATCCGAGAATATTCAAGTAGAGGAGATTAGTCGTACTTCTGCAAAAGTTTTATAAGGAGGGGAGCCGAAAGGCTTCTTTTTTCATGAAAAGGGGAGTAGAGCAAAAGATGGAAAGAAATGAGAGAATATGGTATAATAAAACGATACAAAAAAGGAGTATTTATGGACATTTCAGAAATTCGTCAGAAAATTGACGCAAATCGTGAAAAATTAGCTTCTTTCAGGGGGTCTCTTTGACCTCGAAGGTTTAGAGGAAGAGATTGCCATCTTGGAAAACAAGATGACAGAACCTGATTTTTGGAACGATAATATCGCGGCCCAAAAAACGTCGCAAGAATTAAATGAATTAAAAAACACCTATAACACTTTCCACAAAATGGAAGAGTTGCAGGATGAAGTCGAAATTTTATTGGACTTCTTAGCAGAAGACGAGTCGGTTCAAGAAGAACTGGTAACGCAGTTAGCCGAACTTGATAAGATGATGACCAGTTACGAAATGACCCTTCTCTTGTCAGAACCTTATGACCATAATAATGCCATCTTGGAAATCCATCCAGGATCTGGTGGTACAGAGGCTCAAGACTGGGGCGATATGTTACTTCGTATGTATACTCGTTATGGTAATGCTAAAGGCTTTAAAGTGGAAGTCTTGGATTACCAGGCTGGTGATGAAGCAGGTATTAAGTCGGTGACCTTGTCCTTTGAAGGGCCTAATGCCTATGGTCTCCTCAAGTCAGAAATGGGTGTCCACCGTTTGGTGCGAATTTCACCATTTGACTCTGCCAAACGTCGCCATACCTCTTTCACATCTGTAGAAGTGATGCCTGAGCTTGATGATACCATTGAAGTGGAAATCCGTGAAGATGATATCAAGATGGACACCTTCCGTTCAGGTGGTGCTGGTGGACAGAACGTCAATAAAGTTTCAACAGGTGTGCGTTTGACACATATTCCTACGGGAACTGTCGTCCAGTCAACGGTCGATCGTACTCAATATGGAAATAGAGATCGTGCCATGAAGATGTTGCAGGCTAAGCTCTATCAAATGGAGCAAGAAAAGAAAGCTGCGGAGGTTGATTCCCTCAAGGGTGAGAAAAAGGAAATCACATGGGGAAGCCAAATCCGTTCTTATGTTTTCACGCCATATACTATGGTAAAAGATCACCGAACTAGTTTTGAAGTTGCACAAGTAGATAAGGTTATGGATGGAGAGCTAGATGGTTTTATCGATGCCTATCTCAAGTGGCGAATCAGCTAAGATAGAAAGGAACTCACATGTCAATCATTGAAATGAGAGATGTCGTCAAAAAATACGACAACGGAACGACTGCCCTACGCGGTGTTTCGGTCAGCATTCAACCAGGGGAATTTGCTTATATCGTAGGTCCTTCAGGAGCAGGGAAGTCAACCTTTATTCGTTCTCTGTATCGTGAAGTAAAAATCGATAAAGGAAGCCTTTCAGTTGCTGGTTTTAATCTGGTTAAGATTAAAAAGAAAGATGTCCCACTTCTACGTCGTAGTGTTGGGGTTGTCTTTCAGGATTATAAACTGTTACCAAAGAAAACCGTTTATGAAAATATTGCATACGCTATGGAAGTAATCGGGGAAAATCGCCGTAATATCAAAAAACGTGTTATGGAAGTTTTAGACTTGGTTGGATTGAAGCACAAGGTTCGTTCCTTCCCAAATGAGCTCTCAGGTGGAGAACAACAGCGTATTGCGATTGCGCGTGCTATTGTAAATAATCCAAAAGTATTGATAGCCGATGAACCAACAGGAAACTTGGACCCAGATAATTCATGGGAAATCATGAATCTCTTGGAACGGATTAACCTACAAGGGACAACTATTTTGATGGCGACTCATAATAGCCAGATTGTAAATACCTTGCGCCACCGTGTCATTGCCATTGAAAATGGCCGTGTTGTTCGTGATGAATCAAAAGGAGAGTACGGATACGATGATTAGTAGATTTTTTCGTCATTTATTTGAATCGCTAAAAAGTTTGAAACGAAATGGCTGGATGACAGTAGCTGCTGTCAGCTCAGTCATGATTACTTTGACACTTGTTGCTTTGTTTGCATCTGTTATCTTTAACACGGCAAAATTGGCTACGGATATTGAAAACAATGTCCGAGTGATGGTATACCTTCGTAAGGACGTAGCTGATAATAGTGAAACTATTGAAAAAGAAGGTCAAACTGTTACAAATAATGACTACCACAAGGTATATAATGCTTTGAAGGGGATGTCTACAGTTAAGAATGTTACTTTTTCAAGTAAAGAAGAACAATACGAAAAATTAACTGAGACAATGGGGGATAACTGGAAAATCTTTGATGGTGACGCCAATCCTCTCTATGATGCATATATTGTAGATACTAAGACACCAAGTGATGTAAAGACAGTAGCGGAAGAGGCTAAGAAAATTGAAGGTGTATCAGAAGTTCAAGATGGTGGTGCTAATACAGAACGCTTGTTTAAGTTAGCCTCATTTATTCGTGTCTGGGGACTAGTTATTGCGGGCCTCTTGATTTTCATAGCAGTCTTCTTGATTTCTAATACCATTCGTATTACAATTATTTCCCGCAGTCGAGAAATTCAAATTATGCGCTTGGTTGGTGCTAAGAATAGCTATATTCGAGGACCATTCCTACTTGAGGGGGCTTTCATCGGATTGCTTGGAGCAACTCTTCCATCGGTTTTAGTACTAGTTGTTTATCAAATGGTTTACCAATCTGTTAATAAGTCATTAGTAGGTCAAAACCTTTCTATGATTTCACCAGAAGTATTCAGTCCACTGATGATTGCCTTATTGTTTGTCATTGGAATTTTTATCGGTTCAATTGGATCAGGAATTTCAATGCGACGCTTCTTAAAGGTTTGATAGCATATTTTCAGAGTATTATCATAACAATACAAATATAAAAAAGGAAGTATAAAAACTTTCTTTTTTTTCTTATTTTTTTAATAAAAGCCTTTACAAAAAAATTTAAAGTGGTATAATGAATACATAGTTAAGTGCAAACGTTTTCGTAAAACGTTTGCCTAAATAAAAATAAAGGAGATTTGAATGATGAAAGATACATTCAAAAATGTCTTGTCTTTCGAATTTTGGCAAAAATTCGGTAAGGCTTTGATGGTGGTTATCGCGGTTATGCCGGCTGCTGGTTTGATGATTTCAATCGGTAAGTCGCTTGTGATGATTAACCCTAACTTTGCTCCACTCGTTATTACTGGTGGTGTACTAGAGCAAATCGGTTGGGGAGTTATCGTTAACCTTCATATCTTGTTCGCCCTCGCTATTGGAGGAAGCTGGGCTAAGGAACGCGCTGGTGGTGCGTTTGCGGCAGGTCTTGCCTTTATCCTAATCAATCGTATCACTGGTACAATTTTTGGCGTATCAGGAGATATGTTGAAAAATCCAGAAGCTATGGTAACAACACTCTTTGGTGGATCAATTAAAGTTGCTGATTACTTCATTAGTGTAATGGAAGCCCCAGCACTTAACATGGGTGTCTTCGTAGGTATTATTTCTGGTTTTATTGGAGCAACTGCTTACAACAAATACTACAACTTCCGTAAGCTTCCTGATGCACTTTCATTCTTTAACGGAAAACGTTTTGTACCGTTTGTAGTTATTCTTCGTTCAGTAATTGCTGCAATTGTACTTGCTGCTTTCTGGCCAGTAGTTCAAACAGGTATCAATAGCTTTGGTATCTGGATTGCTAACTCACAAGAAACTGCTCCAATCCTTGCACCATTCTTGTATGGTACATTGGAACGTTTGCTCTTGCCATTTGGTCTTCACCACATGTTGACTATCCCAATGAACTACACAGCTCTTGGTGGTACTTATGAAGTCTTAACTGGTGCAGCAAAAGGTAGCCAAGTATTTGGTCAAGATCCACTTTGGCTTGCATGGGTAACAGACCTTGTAAACCTTAAAGGTACTGATGCTACTCAATACCAACACTTATTAGATACAGTACATCCAGCTCGATTCAAAGTTGGACAAATGATCGGTTCATTCGGTATCTTGATGGGTGTCATCGTTGCTATCTACCGTAATGTTGATGCTGACAAGAAGCACAAATACAAAGGTATGATGATTGCGACAGCTCTTGCAACATTCTTGACAGGGGTTACTGAACCAATCGAATACATGTTCATGTTCATCGCAACACCTATGTATCTTGTTTACTCACTTGTTCAAGGTGCTGCCTTCGCTATGGCTGACGTCGTAAACCTACGTATGCACTCATTCGGTTCAATCGAGTTCTTGACTCGTACACCTATTGCAATCAGTGCTGGTATCGGTATGGATATCATTAACTTCATTTGGGTAACTGTTCTCTTTGCTGTAATCATGTACTTTATCGCAAACTTCATGATTCAAAAATTCAACTACGCAACTCCAGGGCGTAACGGAAACTACGAAACTGCTGAAGGTTCAGAAGAATCTAGCAGCGAAGTGAAAGTTGCAGCAGGTTCTCAAGCTGTAAACATTATCAACCTTCTTGGTGGACGTGCAAACATCGTTGATGTTGACGCATGTATGACTCGTCTTCGTGTAACTGTTAAAGATGCAGATAAAGTAGGAAATGCAGAGCAATGGAAAGCAGAAGGAGCTATGGGTCTTGTCATGAAAGGACAAGGGGTTCAAGCTATCTACGGACCAAAAGCTGACGTATTGAAATCTGATATCCAAGATATCCTTGATTCAGGCGAAATCATTCCTGAAACTCTTCCAAGCCAAATGACTGAAGCACAACAAAACACTGTTCACTTCAAAGGTCTTACTGAGGAAGTTTACTCAGTAGCAGACGGTCAAGTTGTTGCTTTGGAACAAGTAAAAGATCCAGTATTTGCTCAAAAAATGATGGGTGATGGATTTGCAGTAGAACCTGCAAATGGAAACATTGTATCTCCAGTTTCAGGTACTGTATCAAGCATCTTCCCAACAAAACATGCTCTTGGTATTGTGACTGAAGCAGGTCTTGAAGTATTGGTTCACATTGGTTTGGACACAGTAAGTCTTGAAGGTAAACCATTTACAGTTCATGTTGCTGAAGGACAAAAAGTTGTAGCAGGTGATCTCCTTGTCACAGCTGACTTGGATGCTATCCGTGCAGCAGGTCGTGAAACTTCAACAGTGGTTGTCTTCACAAATGCTGAAGCTATTAAATCAGTTAAATTAGAACAAACAGGTTCTCTTGCAGCTAAAACAGCAGTTGCTAAAGTAGAATTGTAATATACTTGAGGTTGGAAGCTGTTTTCCAACCTCTTGTTTTAGGAGAAAAGCATGAAATTTTTAACACTTAATACTCATAGCTGGATGGAAAAAGAAGCTGAGGAAAAATTCCAGCTCTTGCTTGAAGATATTCTTGATAAAGACTATGATTTGATTTGTTTTCAAGAAATCAATCAGGAGATTACCTCGCCTAAGGTAGAAGTTAATGACCTTTATCAAGCTTTGCCAGCAGCTGAGCCTATTCACCAAGACCATTATGTTAGACTTTTGGTTGAAAAGTTGTCAGAGCAAGGGAAAGATTACTACTGGACTTGGGCCTATAACCATATCGGTTATGATCGTTACCATGAAGGTGTGGCTATCTTGTCTAAAACACCTATTGAAGCAAGAGAAATTTTGGTTTCAGATGTGGATGATCCAACAGACTATCATACTCGCCGTGTTGCCGTGGCTGAAACTGTAGTTGATGGTAAGGAGCTTGCAGTTGCCAGTGTCCATCTTTCTTGGTGGGATAAAGGGTTCCAAGAAGAATGGGCACGATTTGAGGCAGTATTGAAAGAATTGAACAAGCCACTTTTGCTAGCTGGAGATTTCAACAACCCAGCTGGTCAGGAAGGTTACCAAGCTATTTTAGCTAGTCCATTAGGCTTACAAGACGCATTTGAAGTTGCTCAAGAGAAAAGTGGTAGCTATACTGTTCCACCTGAAATTGATGGATGGAAAGGGAACACAGAACCCCTTCGAATCGATTATGTCTTTACTACCAAAGAGTTAGCAGTGGAAAATTTACATGTCGTATTTGATGGAAATAAGAGTCCGCAAGTTAGTGATCACTATGGCTTGAATGCTATTTTAAACTGGAAATAATAACTGATACTCTTCGAAAATCTCTTCAAACCACGTCAACGTCGCCTTGCCGTATAGATGTTACTGACTTCGTCAGTTCTATCTGCAACCTCAAAACAGTGTTTTGAGCAACCTGCGGCTAGTTTCCTAGTTTGCTCTTTGATTTTCATTGAGTATGAAAAGAGGTTGGGATTATAAAATTCCATCCTTTTTCTGACTAGAGAAGCTACTGGAAATAGCTTAAATAAGTGTGACTACTGAAATGGAATAAAATATGGTATAATTGATAAGATAGATAGAATCGAGGATATTATGTCATTTACGAAATTTCAATTTAAAAACTATATTAGAGAAGCCTTGGAGGAGTTAAAATTTACAACTCCAACAGAGGTGCAAGATAAGTTGATTCCTATTGTTTTGGCAGGTCGTGACCTAGTCGGTGAATCAAAAACAGGTTCGGGTAAGACTCACACTTTCTTGTTACCGATTTTCCAGCAATTAGATGAAGCCAGCGATAGTGTTCAAGCAGTCATTACTGCACCGAGCCGTGAATTAGCTACTCAAATTTACCAAGCAGCTCGTCAGATTGTAGCCCACTCAGAAGTGGAAGTTCGTGTGGTTAATTATGTGGGAGGGACAGATAAGGCTCGCCAGATTGATAAATTGTCAAGTAAGCAGCCTCATATTGTTATCGGAACACCTGGCCGTATTTATGACTTGGTTAAGTCTGGTGACCTAGCTATTCACAAGGCCAAGACTTTTGTGGTCGATGAAGCAGATATGACCTTGGATATGGGATTCTTAGAAACTGTTGATAAGATTGCTGGTAGCCTTCCAAAAGACCTGCAATTCATGGTCTTCTCAGCGACTATTCCACAAAAACTGCAACCATTCTTGAAAAAATACTTATCAAATCCTGTTATGGAGAAAATCAATACCAAAACGGTCATTTCTGATACCATTGATAATTGGTTGATTTCGACCAAGGGCCGAGATAAGAATGCTCAAATTTACCAATTGACTCAGTTGATGCAACCGTATTTGGCAATGATTTTTGTGAACACTAAAACGCGCGCTGATGAATTGCATTCATATCTGACTGCTCAAGGCTTGAAGGTGGCAAAGATTCATGGAGATATTGCCCCTCGCGAACGCAAGCGTATCATGAATCAGGTGAAAAATCTAGATTTTGAGTATATTGTCGCAACGGATTTAGCAGCGCGTGGAATTGATATTGAAGGTGTCAGCCATGTCATCAATGATGCCATTCCGCAAGATTTATCCTTCTTCGTGCACCGTGTTGGTCGTACTGGACGCAATGGCCTACCAGGTACAGCTATTACCCTTTACCAGCCAAGTGATGACTCGGATATCCGTGAGTTGGAGAAATTGGGAATCAAGTTTACTCCTAAAATGGTCAAAGACGGGGAATTTCAAGATACTTATGACCGTGATCGTCGTGCCAATCGTGAAAAGAAGCAAGATAGGCTTGATATCGAAATGATTGGTTTGGTTAAAAAGAAAAAGAAAAAAGTCAAACCGGGTTATAAGAAGAAAATTCAATGGGCGGTTGATGAAAAACGTCGCAAGACCAAACGTGCTGAAAATCGTGCTCGCGGTCGTGCAGAGCGTAAAGCTAAACGCCAAACATTTTAATAGCAATTGTTGGAGTAATGTGCTCCAACTTTTTTATTATGTGACTGAAAGTCACATAATAAACTAGCTCATATCAATAAAATAGTAGAGGTTCTAATCAATTTTAATAACTCAGAAAAAGAAGACTGACAAAATATGGTTACTTTAAGACGAAACTAGAATTTGCTCTCAAACTGGAGAATGTGGAAGAAGAAATCAAAATTCTATGATGTAATGGCTAGGTAATTACGGATATAAAGTTGTAAGACTTGAAATTTTATTTCATAGACTTAATCACTATTATCCTTCTTAAATTCATAGATCGCTTCCAAGTAAAAATGAATTTTTTCTTTAATATATTTTAATGATTTATTATTAGTTATGTCTATAACACCAAACACACTATAGTGGTTTCGGTAAAGCTCATCATAATCAATCTGACTGCCTATGATGATAACTTCTGATTTTTTTGAACTAAATTGGATAGATTTTAAATAGAGTTTCATTTTTTTAGATGTTAGAGCCCCTGATTTTATGATAAAATAAGTAGAAGATTTATATTTGTAGTTAATCTTATGTCCTTGTAAAATTTTTGTATTTTTGAATGTTTTTTTAAGAAATAATATTTTAAATACAGAGATAAAATATAGCCAAATAAAGAGTAGTGTAAAATTTGAATTGCCTTCATAGCTTTCCTTTCATTAGAAATTAGTTTATCAAATGAAGAAAGATTAATATTATTGAGATACTAAAAAGTATCTATTTTATCATGAAATGTCTAAATTAAGAAAATTTTTACCATTTGAGATAGTATAGAAATCATTTGAGATTTTTATAATTTAATTTCCATCATTCTGATAAGATTAAACTGATAGAAGGAGGCTAAATATGAAAGACTATATTTTATATCAAGATAGAGCTATCGTAAAGGTACCACTCTCTAAAATTTATTATGTTACAACTCACCCAACAAAAGCTCATGCTGTTCTTTTTGTAACAGCAGAAGGGAATTTTGAAGCTTCAACCTCACTAGCTAAAATCGAAGAGGAAAGTACAGAAGAACTTATTAGATGCCATAGAAAGTTTCTTGTGAATAAAGATAAAATAGCAGGATTTAATCATGAGACAAGAACGATTATGTTCATGGATGATAGAGTATCAGACATCGCTTGTTCTAGAAGGCACTTTACAATATTAAAAAATCAGTGGAAAAATATATAGGAGTGAAGTAGTGAATATTTTTATACTAGAAGATAATTTTTTACAACAGACTAGAATTGAAAATGTTGTCAAAAAAATTTTGGTGGATAATAAGATTGAGTCTAGGCATTTTGAGGTTTATGGAAAACCTCAACAGCTTTTAGAGGACATTTCAGAGAGAGGAAATCACCAATTATTTTTACTTGATATTGAAATAAAAGATGATGACAAAAGAGGATTAGACGTTGCTAGAGAAATTAGAAAACTTGATTCTCAAGCAGTGATTGCTTTTGTAACATCACATTCTGAGTTTATGCCTGTATCTTTTGAATATTTAGTATCAGCTATTGATTTCATTGATAAAGAATTACCTGAACCATTATTTATCAAACGAATTGAAAATGTTATTTCAAGTGTTAGCGATAATCAAAGAAGAACAGTATCTGAGGACTCTTTTATATTTACAGGATCCAAAGCTCAAATTCAAGTCCCTTTTAAAGATTTATTGTATATTGAGACATCGTCAATCGCTCATAAGTTGACACTCTATTCAAAACGAGACATAGTTGAATTTTATGGACAATTGTCAGATATTCTTAAACAGGAACCACGTTTATTTCAATGTCATAGATCATTTATCGTAAATCCTTATAATATATCTTTAATTGATAAAGAAAATCGGGTAGTTCATTTTCAGAACGGATCTTCCTGTATTGTCTCTAGGTTAAAGATACGTTCACTCATGAAAGCTGTCGAAAGACTTCATGATTAAGGAGATTTAGATGATATTTTTTCTAGATATTATAGGTACTTTTCTAATGTTATGTATCCATGCTAGGGTTTTAGGTGAGAGATTAAATCTGAAAAAAATCGGAATATCCATTATTCTGTTCTATCTTTCAATATTACTATTTATTTTTGTATTTGGATCAACAGAATTTTATTTTTATGGGTCATTATTGAGTTATCCCACTTTTTTTATCTTGTATACTTTGTCTATTGCTGAATTAAGAAGTAAGGTCTCTTTATTACTTTTTTACTCATTATTTCCACTTGGATTTTGGGATGTCATCAAAAATTTTTTAGGTTACTTTGTAATTTATAAGATTCCCATATTGCAAACTATATATGAAACAAATCTAGGAATAATGATTTTCTCTTTGCTAGTTAAAATTATTGTGTTATTCCTTATTAATCTCTTTCAATATAATTTTAGTCATTTAAAAATAAAGAACTTAGATAGAAAGACAAAATTTATCTTAATTACTGCGGATATTTTAATGATTGCTTATTTTATCTTACCGCCTTATATAAACTACATTGATAAAGTAAGTTGGGATAGAATGTTGGATTATAAAGAATTATTGACAGCAGTTTACTTTTTATTGTTTATTTGTTTTGTTAATCTATTGGATAGAAAATTACTTCAAGAATTACAGGAGAAAGTCATTCTACAAAAAGAAATTCAATTGCAAAATCTTAGTAATTATAGTCAACAAGTTGAGGGGCTATATCAAGAAATTAGAAGCTTTAGACATGATTATGCTAATATTTTGTCAAGCTTAAAAATAGGTATAGATCAAAAAGATATTAATCTGGTTTCTCAAGTCTATGATGGTGTTTTGAAAAATTCTGGTGAAAAATTAAAAGGTAAGCGTTTTGATGTAGCACATCTAAGAAATATCAATGATTTGGCGCTAAAGAGTTTACTATTATCTAAGTTATCGGAGGCCCAAAACTTATCTGTTCCAGTTTCCCTAGAGATTAGTGAACAGTTCTCTATAAAAAATATGGAACAAATTGACTTCTTAACAATTACTTCTATCTTGTTAGATAATGCTATAGAGTCCGCAGCAGAAGGAGGAATAGCAGTTTGTTTTCTTGAGGATACAGAATGGAATAAATTAGTCATGATTGTAAAGAATTCTACTTTAGAAAGAGAGATAGAATTGAGAGATATATTCAAGCGTGACAATTCTTCAAAAGGAGAAGGTCGGGGTATAGGATTGGCCAATGTTCGGAGAATTTTAAAATCTTATCCAAATGTATGTTTGAAAACCGCAAGTAAAAATTATGTCTTTACACAGATCTTGGAAATAGAGCTTTAAAAGAGTCGCCATTCTTAGGATATTCTATAGAATATTTTAAGGGGGACTCTTTTGTTATGACTTTATATTCATTATTTTTTAGCTAGTTCCTACAAATGAGCTAGGAAATAGTCATAATAATAAAACTTGGCCAAAAAGCTAGAGTGACGACTTCACAATATCTAGCAGCTATTTGTGGAACAAATTTTAAAATGGCTTATTTTTAATCTTGAAAGGTTACAAATCATGAAAAAATACGTTTCGTGATGAAAAAAGTACATTTAAAGACTTTGAGGTAAAAATTTCTTTTTTCCTGCTATAATGAACTTGTCAAGATTATAATCTCATAAAAAACATCTATTATACAGGTTGTACTCATCGTGGAAGCAAAACAACTCATTCAAAATAGTTTTAAAAAAAGAAGAGGTGCTAATATGTTAAATGAAACTATGATTCAGCTTATACTCATTGCAATTTGTTGTGTGTACATTATTTTTAACACCAAGGCTGATAAAAACCCAAAGAGAGGATATCGTACAGCCTTGTACCTTTTCGTTATGGCTGGTATTATATCCTATATTATGAAATATCTAAATTGGTTAGATTTTTTCTTACTAATAACTCCAATAATGTGTCTTTTTAAATTTGAAGATAAGTGGAGTTAGCAACATGTAAATACTTTGTGGTAAAAATCGATTTTGTTCTGCTATACTGAACTTGTCAAGGTTATAATCTGACAAAAATACCTATTATATAGGAGGTATTCATCATGCATACAAAAACAATGGAACAAGTTAATGTGCTCAAAGCTGATTCTCTTCTATTATTGTGTTGAAGGAGGTAAAAATGATTTGGCTTGTATTTCAGGTAGAGCAGGGATGACTGAAATAGGCTTTTTATACGCTAGACCTGCTGGAGCTGCGATTCTAGGTGGTGCTACAGCTATTCGAGTTTGCTAAAAAGAGAGGATGTACAATGAATAGTTCAATGAGTCAGTTTTCAATTCTAAAAAACAGTGATTTACAAGAGTACTCTGGTGGATTAAATCCTACTTGTGGAGTATTAGTTGGTATGTCAATTTATATAGGTCTAACTGCATTTACTTGTCCTGTTGGTGTTGCATTTGCGATTTCAACAGGCGGGATAGCGGCAGGTAGTTTTTGTAGATAATGAGAAAAGTAATTAGTATATTTTACATTATTTCTTTAGGAGTCTTGTCTTTACTAAAGTCACAAGATATTGTTGATATCATAGCCACTCTACTATTGATTTGTATAGGTTTAAAAGGAATAAACCAAAAGGGAACTTTATAAGGTTGTGATGACGATACTTTTTCGCATCATTACATGTTTGGACAATATTTCATTTGTTAATTTCCAAATTGAGAATGGGGATATTGTAACTAAGTGTGATTTTGAGTTAACTAAAGATATCATGGCTAATGGTTGGATATCATCATTGGGTAGGAGCTATTGTCTTTCAGGTTATAGAGGATAATTTATGGATAAGAGAACAGAAGAAATTCTCACTAAGGTTTACAATTTGATTTTAGATACAGAGATTCATAAAAATGAACGAGATATTTTATTACGTTATAAAACTCTATTAGAGAATACAAAAAATGAGCAGAGAGTTGTCATGGAGTTGGCAGAAGCTCTTCGTCAGCAGGCTGTTAGTGGGATTCATAGTCAGAAATCATTGAGCCCAAAGGTTGCGACATTTTATAAAGAAATTGCCACATATGGAGAATTGAGTAAAAATCTAGCTCAAGGATTAATATCTTTTGGTATAACGAGATAAGGAAAAATGAGCAGAAAAACTTACCAAGTTTGTAACAAGATAAAAAATTAATATAAATGTAAGGAAATATTCGTGATGAATACAATGGTGAAACGATTTGATGTAATGCATGAAGCAATGCTATCCAGCATTGAAGATGAACTCTCATGCTTTGAGAAGGGTTTGTTTCTTTAAGGGGATATGGTGGAGCTATTATAATATTTTTTGGAAGAACTGGAGATATAGAAAGTTGAGGTACAGATAAAGCAGCGTTTAATAATTGCAATTAGTTTTATAATGACTGGAATAGCCATTAACATTTTATTCGAATCAAATACTATTATTCATAAATTTATTGCTATATTAGGTCTGACTATGTATTATAGAGGTGTTTTTAGAGAGTATAAAAAATATTAAAAGCAATTCAGATTTTGATTTAATTCTGTATACAACAGGATTAAATTCTTTTTGTTTTATTAGAACGAACTATCTATACAGAAACACTACATTAAAGACTGCAAATTGCGCTAAAAAATGGTATAATGATAAAGTTATATAGTCCCGATAAGATGGTAGGCATTTATCACTAAGAGTTTTCCTATCAGTACTTTGTAATTCGCAAAGACTGACGGCTCCAAAGTAGTCGCTCGTTATTCTACGGTTGCCGCTATAGGGCGGTTATCCTATGCGCCTTACTAGCTTCAGAAATAAAAAATTATCGTTTTTATTTCTGAAGCTAGTAATTCTTAGAAAACGAAAATACCTATCAGTACTTTGTAACTCTATAACACTATTTTTAAGGGGGGACATTTTTATGTCAGAACGTAAATTATTCACGTCTGAATCTGTATCTGAGGGGCATCCAGATAAGATTGCAGACCAAATTTCAGATGCGATTTTGGATGCTATTTTAGCTAAGGATCCAGATGCGCACGTTGCTGCTGAGACAGCTGTATATACTGGTTCCGTCCATGTTTTTGGTGAAATATCTACAAATGCCTATGTGGATATTAACCGTGTGGTTCGTGATACCATTGCAGAGATTGGCTACACCAATACAGAATATGGTTTTTCTGCTGAGACGGTGGGAGTCCATCCGTCACTTGTTGAGCAGTCACCAGATATTGCCCAAGGTGTTAATGAAGCCTTGGAGGTTCGTGGAAATGCAGACCAAGATCCATTGGACTTGATTGGAGCTGGAGACCAAGGACTCATGTTTGGCTTTGCAGTGGATGAAACAGAAGAGCTCATGCCGTTGCCAATTTCACTCAGTCATAAGTTGGTTCGTCGTCTGGCAGAACTTCGTAAGTCTGGTGAAATCAGTTATCTTCGCCCAGATGCTAAATCACAAGTTACAGTTGAGTATGATGAAAATGACCGTCCAGTACGTGTGGATACAGTCGTTATTTCAACTCAGCACGATCCAGAAATTAGCAATGAACAAATTCACAATGATGTCATTAGCAAGGTTATCAAAGAGGTTATTCCAGCTTCTTACTTGGATGAGCAAACCAAATTCTTCATCAATCCTACTGGTCGTTTTGTAATCGGTGGACCTCAAGGGGACTCAGGTTTGACTGGTCGTAAGATTATCGTGGACACTTATGGTGGCTACTCTCGTCACGGTGGTGGTGCTTTCTCTGGTAAGGATGCGACTAAGGTGGACCGTTCTGCGTCATATGCGGCTCGCTATATTGCAAAGAATATTGTTGCAGCAGGTCTGGCTAAGAAGGCAGAAGTGCAATTGGCCTATGCTATCGGTGTTGCGCAACCTGTTTCTGTTCGTATCGATACTTTCGGTACAGGAACAGTAGCTGAAAGTAAGCTTGAAAAAGCAGCTCGTCAAATCTTTGACCTTCGCCCTGCAGGAATTATCCAAATGCTGGACCTCAAGCGCCCAATTTACCGTCAAACAGCGGCTTATGGACACATGGGACGTACAGATATTGATCTTCCATGGGAACGTTTGGACAAGGTAGATGCTTTAAAAGAAGCAGTAAAATAAGATTTTAAGAGGGAGTTCCCCTCTTTTTAATATACTATTTCCTCCCAAATCATTGAAATTATAGCCTGAATTTGATATGATGGTCTTATGGATAAAAGTAGAGCAAATCGTGTTGAGCACGATAAAAAGAGAATCGGTTTAATAGCCCTAGTAGCTATCTTTTCAGTTAGCATTTGTGTCCTTGGGGCGATGATTGGTTACAAAGTCTATACGAAACAAAGTTTTGAGCAAAAAATTGAAACGCTCAAAAAAGAGAAAGATGATCAATTGAGTGAGGGAAATCAGAAGGATCATTTTCGTAAAGGGCAAGCCGAAGTGATTGCCTATTATCCTCTCCAAGGGGAGCAAGTGATTTCGTCTGTAAAAGGAATCATAGTGCAGGATATTAAGGAAAATTTAGAAGACAAGGAAAATCTGGTTTTTTATTATACAGAGAAACAGGATTCGACTTTAAAAGGGATTGTCAACCGAAGTGTGATGAAACAAATCTATGATTTAACATCTTCAAAAGTTGAAGAGACGGAAAAAACTAGTCTAGCGAAAGTACATTTGACAGAAGATGGTAAGCCTTTTACACTTGATCAATTATTTTCAGATGCTAGTAAATCCAAAGAAAAACTGACAAAAGAACTGACTTCTTTCTTACAGGATAAGAAATTGGAACAAGAAAAGTTTGATCAGATTGTTAAAGGTTTCTCTGACCAAGACTTATCTGCATGGAACTTTGATTATAAGGATAGCCAAATTATTCTTTATCCGAGTCAGCCTGTTGAAAATCTGGATGAGATTGCCTTGCCAGTATCTAGTTTTTTTGATCTTATTCAGTCCTCATATTTGCTAGATAAGGATGCGGAACTTTATAAAGCTTATTTTGAGAAGAAAAATCGTAAAGTAGTAGCCTTGACTTTTGATGATGGACCAAATCCTACAACGACAAGTCAAGCATTAGATACTCTTTCTAAGTATGGAATTAAGGCTACTTTCTTTGTTTTAGGTAAGAATGTTTCTGGCAACGAAGAGATTTTGAAACGGATGAAATCAGATGGTCATGTTATTGGAAACCATAGTTGGAGCCATCCAGTTCTTTCAAAACTTTCCCTTGATGAAGCCAAAAAACAAATAACTGATACTGAGGCAGCGCTAACCAAAGTGCTAGGTTCTAGCTCTAAACTTATGCGTCCGCCTTATGGTGCTATCACTGACGACATTCGCAATAGCTTAGATTTGAGCTTTATTATGTGGGATGTGGATAGTCTGGACTGGAAGAGTAAAAATGAAGCATCTATTTTGACAGAAATTCAGCGTGAAGTCAAGAATGGTTCTATTATTCTCATGCATGATATCCATGCTGAGACTGTAAATGCTCTACCGAAGGTTATTGACTACTTGAAAGGGCAAGGTTATGACTTTGTGACAGTTCCAGAAATGCTTAATTCACGATTAAAATCACACGAATTATTCTATGACCGTAATCAGTAAGAAGGTTGCTGAAAGACCAATTCAATAGTAAGTAGTTTTTCAATAAAGAAATTTAGTCTTGTATCATTCAAGGCTAATTTTTTATGTTTAAATCGTATCATATGATTAATATTACAATTTTGTTACAAAATATTTTTTTGATAGAATTTTCAGATAATTTAGGATATAATACTTTTAATTTAAATAAAAAGGAGTGATTTTATGGGAGATTGCAAAGATTTTTGTTATAAAAAGTACCAATTAGCAACGATTTTTCTGCTATCGGTCTTTGTATTCGGATTTACTTTCGTACAGGTTAGTGCCGATGATGGAAAAATTGAAACATCCAATCAAGTTACACATGCAGTAACAATTAATAAATTAGATGATTCAAATAAGCTCGCACCGCCAGTCACGACTGACAAGAATGCTCTAAATTCTTCTTCAAAGGAAAAAACAGAAGTGACAGAGTCATTAAACAAAGATGATTCTATAGAGGATAGAGATAGTAAGTCAGATAAGGTTTTAATCATCCAGCAAGAAACGACTGCGATAAAAAGTGAAGAGAAGAAAGAAGGATCAGCAGTGAAAAGTAATTCTTCTTCGAAAAGCTTACAATCACAGTCCTTATCTCAAAGCAGACATAAAGAAAAACCAAATAGTATCTCCAGTAATGAAATGATTACTGTTCCTAAAACATGGGAAGAAGGATACAAAGGGGAAGGCACTGTAGTCGCTGTTATAGATTCAGGGCTTGATTTGAATCATGAGGTTCTGCGTATTTCTGATCCGTCAAAGGCGAAATTTAAAAATCAGAATGATATCGAAAAAGCTAAAAAGGCTGCTGGTATTGACTATGGGAAATGGTACAGTGACAAGGTAGTATATGCTTATGATTACTTTGATGGAACAGATAATATAAAAGAGGCTGAAAAAGAGTCTCATGGAATGCACGTTACTGGTATTGTAGCTGGAAATCCAGTTAATAAAGCTCCGAATTCTGAGAAGGTATATGGAGTTGCACCAGAAGCTCAAATAATGTTTATGAGAGTTTTTTCAGACAGAGATAAAACTACAGCATCTGCCTTTTATGTAAAAGCCATTGATGACGCAGTTGCGTTAGGTGCAGATGTGATCAATATGAGTTTGGGTGCAGGTGCGGGTTCAACGGTAGATGCAGGTTCAGATATTATTGAAGCAGTAAAAAGAGCACGCGCTAAAGGAGTATCTGTTGTTATTGCTGCTGGTAATAGCAATACTTTCGGTAGAGGTTTTTCACAACCATTAGCAGAAAATCCTGATTACGGACTGGTTGGAAATCCCTCTACAGTAGAAGATTCAATTTCTGTTGCTTCGATTAATAATAAAATTCTAACTACTGAAGTCTTTGAAGTAAAAGGTTTAGAAAATGATACTAAACTTGATTATGGTAAGTTTGATTTTAATAGACCTGAAGCAGAAAAAGATTTTGAAAAAGGGAAAGAATACGAATATGTAGCAGCGGGTATTGGTCGTGAAGAAGATTTTGCTAATATTGATGTAAGAGGCAAGTTAGCACTGATTCAACGTGGTAAAATCCATTTCTCTGATAAGATTAAAAATGCTCTTCAACACGGTGCAGTTGGAGTTTTAATTTATAACAACGTTGAAGGTGCAAATGTTAGTATGTCTGTTACAGGTGATGCTAAGAAAATCCCATCTGTCTTTATTTCAAAACATTATGGTGAAATTCTTAAATCTGGTCAGTATAAAATTGTCTTTAATCATAAGATGGATAATCGTAAATCAGATGTTGCAGACCAATTATCAGATTTTTCAAGTTGGGGAGTTACAACAGATGGACAATTGAAACCAGATGTTACTGCACCTGGTGGAAATATCTATTCATCATTTAATGACAATAGTTATGGAAGTATCAGTGGAACAAGTATGGCGGCTCCTCATATAGCTGGTGTCGCAGCATTAGTCAAAGAATATTTAGCAAAGAAACATCCTGAATTATCAGCTAGTCAAATTTCAGAGATTGTAAAAGCTTTAATTATGTCTACTGCAAAACCACATTTTAATAAACAAACTGGAGCCTATACTTCTCCACGTCAGCAAGGTGCCGGTGTAGTTGACACGATGGCAGCAACCAGCACAGATCTATTTGTAACAGGTACAAATAACTATCCAAGTGTTACTCTTGGCAATGTTGGTGATAAATTTACCTTTGAAGTTACAATTCATAATATTTCGGACAAAGACCAAACTTTGAAGATGGTTGTAAATACAAATACGGATGAAGTTAACGAAGGGAAATTCACTCTCCGTCCACGAAAACTAACTGAAACAGTCTGGCCTGAAGTAACTGTGAAAGCTCATAGTACGAAGACGGTAACAGTTAGAGTAGATACAAGTAAGTTTACTGAAGAACTTAGTAAAATAATGCCAAATGGTTATTTTCTAGAAGGATTTGTTAGATTTGTCAATCCTGCAGATGATGGTTCTATTATTGGTTTACCATTTATGGGATTTAAGGGAGAATTCCAAAATCTACCTGCAATAGAAAAACCAATTTATAATTTGATTCAGGAAGGAAAAAGTGGATTTTACTCTAAAATTGATAAAGATAATCCAGGAATTTCACCTTCAGACGATGCAACTTATTTAACAAGTTCTGAAAATGATGTAAATGTTTTAAAAGCAGAGCGTCAAGGAAATCGAGTGACTGTACTCGGAGTGAAACAAGATGCCGAAGGAAAATACCATCTTCAATTAGATGAAAAGGGGAACATCCGCCTTGCTATCTCACCAAACGATGATGGTAATAAAGATTCTGTTCAATTTAAAACTCTTGTTTATAGAAACTTGGTAAATCTTCGTGCAACAGTTTATGATTCTTCAGATACAACACATAGTAACCCTATTTGGAAAAGTCGTCCAACAGACCTTGTAAAAAATTATTTTGATGGCGATACTAGAAATCCAAGAAGTTACGTTCTAGATAAAACAGCTTGGGGAGGAAAAGATTCTAACGGAAATCGAGTCTCTGATGGAATTTATGACTATGTTATTAGTTATAAGCCAGATGTCCCTGGAGCTGAAGAACAATACACAACATTTAAAATTCAAATCGATACACAAAAACCTCTGATTACTTCGGGATATATTCGTTCTCAAAAAGATCAAGAACAATTTATAGCTCGTAAACCTCAGGATGTAGGAAATGGGGGAATTCTTTTAGAAAAAGTCTTTTATATTCGTCCTTCTGAAAATAGAGAATCGACAGATTCAGAAATCGAACAGTATCAAATTATCAAACAAAATGAAGATGGTAGTTATACACTTCCTAAGAATATTGATAAATCGAAAATCTTCTATTATGTGGAAGACTTTGCGGGAAATGTAGACTTTATATCTCTAAAAAATCTTGTAGGTGAAGAAAATAGTGGCCGTGTAAAAATTGCTATATTAAATAATAAAACAAAGAGTGAGATTGATACGACTTATGTTTATCGCATTAAAAATAGTGAAGGTCAATATGTAACTGTTGATAAATCAAAAGATATTAATTTCTTGAAATTTGGACATTATGTTGCAGAAATTTTTAGCTATGACCGTACAGAGTTGAAATTTGTGAGTGCCTTATCTAAGGAATTTGATTTAACGAAAGAAAATAGTTTTCAAACTATTACCTTCTTGGCTAACAAAATGAAATATGCCCCAGTAACGGTTGGCTTTAATCAAGCTGTTCCTGGAACTACAACGATTACTTTGGTAGGTGAAGACGGTCAGAGTCAAGTCTTGCCAGCTGAAACATATGGTAAACATTCTTATGGTAAGAAAGTAGTTACTGGTGAGTATAAAGTTCTTGTAAATCTATCAAACGGTTATGAATTACTTGATAATCTTCAACCATTTAAAGTTCTGTTTGGTAAAAATAATGTTTTGTCACTTTCAGTTGTTTCTAAGTTAGCTCTGATTGCAGCTTTAAATAAACAAATGGAAGTAGTTAAAACTCCAAGATATTATAATACAAAACAGAATTTAAAAGAGATGTTTGACCAAAGTGTCAAAGATGCGCAACTAGCATTGGGAAGTAAACTTAACCAAGATAAAATTGACCAAATTGTTAAGGCTTTAGAGTCTGCTATGCAAACATTGGATGGTAAGGAATCTGATATCACATCATTGAAGAATGCCATTAAAGCATATGCTGAGATAGTTAAAAAAGGTAAATATATAAATTCTGATCAAGAACGCAAAGGTCAATATGATCGTGAATTTAAACTCTTAGCATTATTAATTACAAAAGATTTGATAACTCAAGATGAAATCGATCGTCTATTGACCACTTTCTTGAAAGCACAAGAACAGCTGAATGGGAAAGAAACAGATTTCATGAGCTTAAAAAATGTTATCGTGGATGAAGTGAAGTTCCAAGACAAAGATCCAAGATTTTTGACAGCTAGCAAAGAGGAGAAGGATGCATATAATCTTATTTTCAGCAAAGCTAAGCTACTTTTAGAAAATTCAGAAGCTAGTCAAGAAGAAATTAATGCAGTAATCAATGCTCTAAAAGAGACGACTGTAAAACTGAAGGCTAATAAAGTAGAGATTCCAACCAAACCAGTTGCACCAGTTAAGGCAGTTAATCCAGCTAAACCAGTTGCATCGATTAAGCCAGTTTCTCAAGTGCAACCTGTTAAATT
Source organism: uncultured Streptococcus sp. (assembly GCF_963521865.1). Classification (GTDB taxonomy): domain Bacteria; phylum Bacillota; class Bacilli; order Lactobacillales; family Streptococcaceae; genus Streptococcus. The sequence continues at coordinate 8,314 of NZ_CAUQWY010000013.1, read as the reverse complement.
AGTAAGTCACAATAGACAAGTCTCAATTATTAAGCCTTCAATTAGCAATGATAAAATTGAGAAAACTCCATCAATTATAGAAGCTAATCATGAGAATAAAACACTAGCTGGAAGTGGTCAACAAGTGCTTTTAGCTACAGTCAACAAAGAAGGAAAACAATTACCAGCTACTGGTGAGAATAACATGATTTCTATTATTCTAAGTATTTCTGGAATTTCTCTCTTATTGTCAGTTATTGGACTTGCAACTTTTTCAAAAAGTGAGTAGAGAATACTATACATCTTTCTATAGTTTTTGATTTACAGTATGTTACAATTCTGATATAATAGTCTGCAGGAAAGAAAGTCTTATGGCGTTCTTCAAGCGAGCTTGGGATAGTGGGAGCCAAGTAGGGCAAAATAAAGAACTGGCGCTTTCTGTAGTATTTTCAAAAACAATGAAGTAATAAATTAGGGTGGAACCGCGTTTCTGACGCCCCTAGTCGCAAGGCTTGGGTGTTGAAATTCGGTTCTTTTTGAATTCGTCTAATGCCTAAGTAGAAAGGAGCATAATGCTTAAAGGATCTTGTTTATGTAAAGCAGTGACCTACACTCTAGATGAGGAATTATCGGAATTAGTTTTTTGTCATTGCTCATTTTGTCGGAAAGCAACTGCGTCTGCTTATACAGTTAATGCTAAAGTTAGCAGTGAAAAGCTAGTATTGCATGGAAAAGAAAAGCTTGTTTCCTATAGTTCTTCTCCAGGAAAACAGCGTTATTACTGCCAGAACTGTCATAGTCAAATTTTCACTGTTCAAGAAAATATACCAGAAGTCTGTGCTTTGAAATTAGGTACAATAGATGAATGCGATCAGAATTTACAAACTGTTCCCAAACGTCATATTTTTCAGGCCCCAGCTTTTTCTTGGTTGCTTGATAAATAAAGCTAAAAAGATAATATAAATTAAAGGAGTAAACAATGTCTAAGAAATTAACATTTCACTGCGTCAGTGGCAGAGACCTCCTTATAGTCGGGCTGCCCCACGCTCAGCACTAGGGTGCTGAGCTAGACGCAGTACTAACTCGTCTTGCCTCGTATGATCGACGAGGCAGACTCGTGTCGCAAGAAATCATTTTTATTAAGGAGTATTCAATGTCTAAGAAATTAACATTTCACTGCATCAGTGGCAGAAACCTCCTTACAGTCGGACTGCCCCACGCTCAGCACTAGAGTGCCTGAGCTAGACGCAGTACTAACTCGTCTTGCCTCGTATGATCGACGAGGCAGACTCGTGTCGCAAGTAATTTATATAAAAAGGAGTAAATAATGTCTAAAAAATTGACTTTCCAGGAAATCATCCTTACTTTGCAACAATTTTGGAATGACCAAGGTTGTATGCTTATGCAGGCTTATGATAATGAGAAAGGTGCGGGAACCATGAGTCCTTACACTTTCCTTCGTGCTATCGGACCTGAGCCATGGAATGCAGCCTATGTAGAGCCATCACGTCGTCCTGCTGACGGTCGTTACGGGGAAAACCCTAACCGCCTTTACCAACACCACCAATTCCAAGTGGTAATGAAGCCTTCTCCATCAAACATCCAAGAACTTTATCTTGAGTCTTTAGAAAAATTGGGAATCAATCCTTTGGAGCACGATGTCCGTTTTGTTGAGGACAACTGGGAAAACCCATCGACTGGATCTGCAGGTCTTGGTTGGGAAGTTTGGCTTGATGGGATGGAAATTACTCAGTTCACTTATTTCCAACAAGTCGGTGGATTGGCAACTGCCCCTGTGACTGCGGAAGTCACCTATGGTTTGGAGCGTTTGGCTTCTTACATTCAAGAAGTAGACTCTGTCTATGATATCGAGTGGGCTGATGGTGTAAAATACGGAGAAATCTTTATTCAGCCTGAGTACGAGCACTCAAAATATTCATTTGAAATTTCGGATCAAGAAATGTTGCTTGAAAACTTTGATAAGTTTGAAAAAGAAGCTGGTCGCGCCTTGGAAGAAGGCTTGGTACACCCTGCCTATGACTATGTTCTCAAATGTTCACACACCTTTAACCTGCTTGACGCGCGTGGTGCCGTATCTGTAACAGAGCGTGCAGGCTATATCGCACGTATCCGTAACTTGGCCCGTGTCGTAGCCAAAACCTTTGTCGCAGAACGAAAACGCCTAGGCTACCCACTTTTGGATGAAGCAACACGGGCTAAACTCTTAGCAGAAGACGCAGAATAAAGAGAGTGACAAATTACGAAAATGGGCGAACAGTGTGAGCCCTGAACCAGTTGCCGCAGTGATGAAGGTATCCTTAGTGAAGCTAAGGATACTAGGCAAAATTGGAGACTTTTGGCTCCAATTTTAGCAATGAAACAACGAAGTTGGTTGCTTGCGTGCCCAATCACATAAGGCAAACTGGAAAATAAAAAGATACTTTTCGGAGAAAAAACATGACAAAAAACTTATTAGTAGAACTCGGTCTTGAAGAATTACCAGCCTATGTTGTTACACCAAGTGAAAAACAACTAGGCGAAAAAATGGCAGCCTTCCTCAAGGAAAACCGTCTGTCTTTTGAAGCCATTCAAACCTTCTCAACACCCCGTCGTTTGGCTGTTCGTGTAACTGGTCTTGCAGACAAACAGTCTGATTTGACAGAAGATTTCAAGGGTCCAGCAAAGAAAATTGCCTTGGATAGCGATGGGAACTTCACCAAAGCAGCTCAAGGATTTGTCCGTGGAAAAGGCTTGACGGTTGAAGATATTGAATTCCGTGAAATCAAGGGTGAAGAATATGTCTATGTCACTAAGGAAGAAGTTGGTCAAGCAGTTGAAGCAATTGTTCCTGGTGTTGTAGATGTCTTGAAGTCACTGACTTTCCCAGTCAGCATGCACTGGGCTGGTAATAGCTTTGAGTACATTCGTCCTGTTCACACTTTAACCGTTCTCTTGGATGAGCAAGAGTTTGACTTAGATTTCCTTGAAATCAAGGGTGATCGTGTCAGCCGCGGCCATCGTTTCTTGGGGAAAGAAACCAAGATTCAGTCAGCCTTGAGCTATGAAGAAGATCTTCGTAAGCAGTTTGTAATCGCGGATCCTCGTGAACGTGAGCAAATGATTGTTGACCAAATCAAAGCAATAGAAGCTGAGCATGGTGTACGCATCGAAATTGATACTGACTTGCTTAATGAAGTCTTGAACTTGGTTGAATACCCAACTGCCTTTATGGGAAGTTTTGATGTCAAATACCTTGAAGTTCCAGAAGAAGTTTTGGTGACTTCGATGAAGGAGCACCAACGTTACTTTGTTGTTCGTGATCAAGATGGAAAACTCTTGCCGAATTTCATTTCTGTTCGTAACGGTAACGCAGAGCATTTGGAAAATGTCATCAAAGGAAATGAAAAAGTTTTGGTAGCTCGTTTGGAAGACGGTGAATTCTTCTGGCGTGAAGATCAAAAATTGGTTATTTCTGACCTTGTTGAAAAATTAAATAATGTCACCTTCCATGAGAAAATTGGTTCCCTTCGTGAACACATGATTCGTACTGGTCAAATCGGTGTACTTTTAGCAGAAAAAGCAGGTTTATCAGCTGATGAAACAGCTGACCTTGCTCGTGCAGCAGCCATTTACAAGTTTGACTTGTTGACAGGTATGGTTGGTGAATTTGACGAGCTCCAAGGAATTATGGGGGAGAAATATGCCCTTCTTGCTGGGGAAACTCCAGCGGTTGCAGCTGCTATTCGTGAACACTACATGCCTACATCAGCCGAAGGAGAACTTCCAGAGAGCAAGGTTGGAGCCATTCTAGCTATTGCAGACAAATTGGATACGATTTTGAGTTTCTTCTCAGTAGGCTTGATTCCATCAGGTTCTAATGACCCTTATGCTCTTCGTCGCGCGACCCAAGGTGTGGTTCGTATCTTGGATGCCTTTGGTTGGTACATTGCTATGGATGAGCTGATCGATAGCCTTTATGCATTGAAATTTGACAGCTTGACTTATGAAAATAAGGCAGAGATTATGGATTTTATCAAGGCTCGTGTTGATAAGATGATGGGTTCTACTCCTAAAGATATCAAGGAAGCCGTTCTTGCAGGATCAAACTTTGTTGTGGCGGATATGTTGGAAGCAGCAAGTGCTCTCGTAGAAGCAAGCAAGGAAGAAGACTTCAAACCATCTGTTGAATCACTTTCTCGTGCCTTTAACTTGGCTGAGAAGGCAGAAGGAGTTGCTACAGTTGATTTAGCTCTCTTTGAGAATGAAGAAGAGAAAGTCTTGGCAGAAGCAGTAGAATCACTCGTTTTGTCAGGGACTGCCAGTCAGCAATTGAAGCAACTCTTTGCGCTTAGTCCAGTTATTGATAATTTCTTTGAGAATACCATGGTAATGGCAGAAGATCAGGCTGTTCGTCAAAATCGTTTGGCAATCTTGTCTCATTTAACTCAAAAAGCAGCCAAACTTGCTCGTTTTAACCAAATTAACACTAAATAAAATTTGATAAACGGATTTTATCTTATCACAAAGGAGAAGAAATGGATCCTAAAAAAATTGCTCGTATCAACGAGCTTGCTAAAAAGAAAAAAGCAGAAGGCTTGACACCATCTGAAAAAGTAGAACAAGCCAAACTACGTGAGGAGTACATCGAAGGTTATCGTCGCACTGTTCGTCACCACATCGAAGGGATCAAAATTGTGGACGAAGAAGGAAACGATGTTACACCAGAGAAACTACGTCAGGCACAACGTGAAAAAGGTTTACATGGCCGTAGTATCGATGATCCAAATTCATAATAAGTATTCTTTCTTTTAATAAAGATAGATGAAATAATAATCAAAAGACTAGCAGACACAAACTGCTAGTCTTTTTTTCGCTAAAAAAGGAACCAAGATGGTTCCCAAAACTATTATTAGTTACTTGCGCCAGATGTAGCGTCTGCGCCACCACCGTGGCCTCCAGCATCACCTGCATCAGAAGCTCCAGATGTAGCATCTGCATCGCCGTGACCATGTCCGCCAGCAGATGCTGCAGCATTTCCACCAACTAGACGTTGACCAGTTGTTTCTAAGTACCAATCAAGCCATGGTTGGAAATTAAAGATAATTTCATTAATTCCAGCATATGAGCCATCTGGATAGTACATTGCTTTATAGTTATGAGTATTAATTACACCTTCTGGTTGTCCCGGAACAATTGTACGAACATACTCTTGATCACCATTACGTAGTACACCGACAACCCACTCAACGTTTTTCATTCTTGCAGGTGGTAGAGAAGCATGTACTGTTCCTAGTCGGCTACCTGCTTGAACTCGCACACGTTTACCATACATTGTGTTTGGATCTTGGTGGGCGTTATTGTAGTACAAGAATTGGTTATTATCATCCGCATATGTTAACTCAAATGGCATTGCTTTCAAGAACATATCAATTTGGTTAACTGTTAAGATACCGTGGTCTAATTTAACGTAAGTATCTCCAGAAACAGCTCCAACGAGCTCAGCTGCTTTTTCTACCCATTCAGGATCGTCAGGGTCAACACCTTGAATGGTAGTTGCGATTGGATTTGTACAATATAAATCTTCTGGTGAGATTGGTTTTGGTTTTTTCAATTTTGAAACGACTCCCACATATTTTACAAAGTTGTCTAAACATGTTGCAAGGAAATTAATAGTTCCTTCATTTGTGATATTCCCATTAACATCAAAGGCTTCTTTAGCTTTACCGAGAAGGAATTCATTTCCTGGAAGAGTATAGGCATTGACACCTGGAGCGTCAAGAATCTTACGAAGGTGAACTTGGGCACGAGAAGTACCTTGGTCGTAGTAAGAAGCACCCACAATCATGACTGGTTTGTTTTCAAATGGATGAACCTCATATGAAAGCCATTCAAGAACAGATTTTAGGGAAGCTGAAATTGTATGGTTGTGCTCAGGAGTAGCGATAATGACACCATCAGCACGAGTAATTTTGTTATATAAATAACGTAATTGGAAACTTTCGTCCCATTTTTCGTCTTGGTTAAACATTGGAACTTCGTCAATTTCAAGAACTTCTAATTCAAATTTAAGTTTGAAGTGACGACGGATGAATTCCAAGAGTTTACGGTTATATGATTGATCGTAGTTTGATCCTACAAGTCCAACAAATTTCATTCTTTTTGGTCTCCTATCTTACAAATTTTCCCAGTCAAAGTCTTCAGCATCTTTGCGAAGTAGTTCTTGTGCATTACGCAATTTTTCAGTAATTTTTACAAAGATACGGAAGTCGTCAAAAGTAGCATCCAGTTTTTTGATAACATCAAGATCTACTAGGTCTCCACTTGGGGTGAAGGCTTGAAGAGAATGTGAAAGCAAGAATTCATCTGGAAGGACACTTGCTTTAATTTCTGGAGCATTCAAGATTTGGCGAAGTTGTAATTGAGCACGTGATGATCCAAGCGTACCATATGAAGCACCTGTAATCATGATTGGTTTATTCAAAAGTGGGTAGATACCATAAGACAACCAAGCAAGACCGCTCATCAAAACAGCTGGGATAGAGTGGTCATACTCAGGAGTACCGATAATAACGCCATCTGCCTCTTCAATTTTAGCAGCTATTTCTAGAATTTCAGCAGGTACGTTCTTGTCTGCTGGTTTGTTGAAGACAGGAATGTCTTTAATTTCAACAAGTTCAATTTCAGCTTTTTCAGCAAAGTGTTTTTGCATGTATTGAAGCAATTGACGGTTTGTAGAACGTTTTGAATTTGTTCCAACAATAGCAATAAGTTTTAACATGAGATTTCCTTTCTCTTTTTACATAATACGATTTTAAAACTCTACTGAAACATCTATTTCTATAGAGTAGGAATTCCTGAAGAACAGCTTAGGTGACCTTCCTTATCGATGAGGATGGCTTCGATGCCCTCCAAACTTTCGACTTGCCAAAGGATAGAAGCGGGTCTTTCTCCAAATAGACGAGTTGTCCAGATTTCACCATCGACTGATTTATCAGAGATGATTGTTAGACTAGCTAGTTCCGTTTCAACAGGATATCCTGTTTGACTGTCAAAAATATGATGGTAATCTTGTCCATCAACTGTCAGGTGACGTTCATAAATGCCTGAAGTCACGACAGATTGATTGACAACGGGGATTGTCATTAAGTGATTTCCCCTCGGATTGGCTGGGTCTTGAATCCCTATTTGCCAAGCTTGATCCCCTCTTGCTTGATTTTTTCCAATGGTCAGGATATTCCCTCCCAGATTGATCAAGGCAGATGTCACTCCCTCTTCTCTAAGAAATTGGGCAACCTTATCCGCACTATAACCCTTGGCTAAACAACCAAGATCGATCTTCATTCCTTTCTGTTTCAAGAGCACAGTGGAAGCAGAAGAATCTAACTCGATATAATGAGGATTGATTAAAGGTAGCACAGCTTCAATTTCTTGGGGTTGGGCTACTTTGGCATCTGAAAAACCGATGCGCCAGGTTTGAATCAAGGGACCAATGCTGATATTGAGATGACTAGAGGGCGCTAGGCTATGCTCTAATCCAAGTGAAATCAGTTCAAACAGGTCTGGATGAACTTTGACTGGAGCTATTCCAGCTTGATAATTGATTTCCATCAACTCAGATTTTTGGCTATTGGCATTGAAGCGGTATTCAAGCTCTTTGAGCAAATCAAAGGATTTTTGGAGCAAGATATCGGCTCGCTCATCTACTAATGAAATAGTGATAGTAGTCCCCATTAGCCGTTCGGAATGTGAACTAAGAGGCAAGCTACCAACTCCTTTCTCTTATGAAAAGAAGGCTGAAATATGTTAAATTTAATCCCTTACATTTTCTTTCCATAATACTAGCATACCATAAAGTCAGCGTTTTCACAAATAAAATTTGTAAAGTTGTCAAGAAATATGCTCAGAAAACAAAGAGTAATTGTAAGAAAGGCTGATAAAATACAGATTATTTACATTTTTTTACAAAAAAATCGGGAAAATTAGCAAAACTCTTGTAAACGCTAACAGTAAATGTTATACTAGAAGAGTAAATTTAAAATTGAAGGTAGGAATTTTTCTATGAGTAAAATCGTTGTAGTTGGTGCTAACCACGCTGGTACAGCATGTATTAATACTATGTTGGATAATTTTGGCAATGAGAACGAAATCGTTGTATTTGACCAAAACTCTAACATCTCTTTCCTAGGATGTGGAATGGCCCTTTGGATTGGTGAACAAATCGACGGTGCTGAAGGCTTGTTCTATTCTGATAAAGAAAAATTGGAAGCTAAAGGTGCTAAGGTTTACATGAACTCACCAGTTCTTTCAATCGACTATGATAACAAAGTAGTTACAG
>NZ_CAUQWY010000012.1:0-47623 GCF_963521865.1 uncultured Streptococcus sp. | reverse complement strand
CCAGCAACATACTCCATTGCAAGATACTGTTGACCGTCTTCCTCACCAATATCTGTTATCCGAACGATATGAGGATGGTCTAGATCTGCCATAGCTCTCGCTTCACGCTGAAAACGAGCTACAGCTATCGGGTCCGTCTGGTAGTTAGTCCTCAGGACCTTCACTGCCACTTCTTCTCCGTCTAGAATTAAATCCTTGGCCAAATAGACATCTGCCATGCCTCCTCGGCCAATTTGTTTCACAATCCGATAGCGTCCGGCAAAAATCTTGCCGATTTGGATCATTCTGCTTCCTCCTCGTTCATAGAAACAAGGGCAACCGTAATGTTGTCTAAACCTCCTGCATTGTTAGCAAAACGCACAAGCGTCGCTGTTTTATCTGCCAAAGGAATATCACTGGTTACAATATCACAAATCTCACTGCCTGAAATCATGTTGGTCAAACCATCACTATTGAGCAAGAGATAGTCACCTAGCTCAAGGGTAATCATTCCGAAATCAGGCTGAACTTCATCTTTTTGACCGATAGACTGGGTAATGATATTTTTCTGTGGATGGCTGGCTGCTTCTTCTGGTGTCAATTGACCTGCCTTGAGCAATTCATTGACCAAGGAATGATCGCTCGTTAACTGGTGGTATTCTTCTCCACGAATCAAACCGATACGAGAATCTCCAATGTGGGCATAGATAGCCTGATTGCCAATAATAGCAACAGCCTCAAGAGTTGTTCCCATTCCTTTATAGGCATCATCTTGTCCAAGTTGATGAATCTTTTGATTTTCAATTTCTAGGTAATTGGCGAACCATTCACGCACTTCATTGACTGTATCGATCTGGGTGTCAACCCAAGCTATACCTAGGTCTGTTACCGCCATTTCACTAGCGATATTCCCTGCGCGATGACCTCCCATCCCATCAGCTAAAATAATCATAGTACGTCCAGCTCTATTGACATAGTGGTTGACATAGTCTTGGTTATTTGTTCGTTTCTGACCAACATCTGTTAATAATGAAATTTCCATGTGTCAGTTCCTTCCTAATCCGATATCTTGCGAAATTGACTGATGAAGAATCCATCACTTCCATACAATTCAGGTGTAATGAGGATACAGCCGTCTTTCATGATATCCTTACATTCATGTTCTAGTTTTACCTGCTCGAACTCAGGATGACTTTCTAAAAACGCCTCAACGACTTGAAAATTCTCCTCTGAGACAATAGTACAGGTACTATAAGTTATTATACCACCTTTGCCTAGTGTTTGACAAACACTACCTAATATTTCGAGCTGAATTTCCTGTAAGGACGCGAAATCTGCCGTTTCTTTATTGTATTTGATATCTGGTTTTCGGCGCAAAAGACCGATTCCTGAACAGGGAGCATCCACCAAAATCTTATCAAATGAATTCTGCCCAAAAAACTCATGCACCTTTCTGGCATCCAATTTTTGCGTTTGAACCCGATCTGCAACTCCCAGACGTTGAGCATTTTCTTGAATCAAGTCCAACTTATGGTCATACAAGTCCAGAGCAGTAACCTGACCTGTCGTAAGATAAGAGGCAATATGGGCTGTTTTCCCGCCAGGAGCGGCACAGGCATCTAGAACCTTCTCATTACCTTGTAAATCCAGAGTGGGAGCAACCAGCTGACTGGACTCGTCTTGGATAGTAATGGTTCCATCCGCAAACAAATCATGACCTGCAAAATGCCCTTGCTCCTTAACCAGACCAGAAGGAGACAAGGATGAATCACTAGCCTCCAACAAGGCTTTGATTTCCTCTTTTCGACTTAAATCAGTCACTCGGATGCTGGCCTTGTTGCGCACCAAAAGACTTTCAAAAATAGCTTGCGCTCGCTCTTCTCCATATTCTTCCTTAAGTTTAGACACGAGCCAAACTGGGAGAGAATAGGCAACGGAATCACGTTTGTTTTTTCGTTTGATGCTGGCAATATCTGGCCAGCCTTCACGTAGAATACGACGAAGGACGGCGTTGACCAATTTTTCACTGCCCTTTTTACGGATTTTGGCTAATTCCACCGCTTCATTAACCACAGCATGGTCTGGAATCTTATCAAGATAATGGAGTTGGTAGGCACTCATGAGAAGCAGGACATAGAGCCAGCTGTCTAACTGGTCTCTGTTTTCGATAAAGTGGGACAGATACCATTCCAGAGTCAGTTTACGGGTTACCGTCCCATAGACCAGCTCGGTCACTAAGCCCTTATCTGCTGCTGAAAGTTGGCTTCCCTTGAGATGCTTATTTAAGGCGATATTTGAGTATGCTTGATTGATAAAAACATCCTCTAATACTGCTAGGGCTAGACTTCTAGCCGTTTCTACTTTAGTCACCAAATCGTTCTCCTACTGTCAATGTACGTCCAACTCCGTTGAGGAAGGAAGCAATGTCCATCTTAGGTTTACCAGCTGGCTGCACTTGTTTGAGGGATAGAGCCCCTTCTGCCGTTGCGACAATCAATTCTTTCTTGCCGATAGAGAGAATCTCACCTGGATTTCCCTGACCTTCTACAGCTAGAGCTTCATAAATCTTAAAGCGGTCTCCCTTGAGGAAAGTATGGGCAACAGGCCAGGGGTTCATCCCACGGATTTGGTTAAAGAGTTGACGATTGCTTTTATTCCAGTCCAACTTTTCTTCCTCTGGCTTAATATTTGGCGAGAAAGTAACCTGACTCGGATCCTGCGGTTCAGGTTTGATTCCCCCAGCAATGTAGGCAGACAAAGTGTCCAAAAGCAAATCACGACCAACTAGCGCCAATTTTTCAAACAAGGTGCCAACATTGTCCTCATCTGTGATAGGAATACTGCGACGAGAAATCATATCTCCTGCATCCATTTCCTTAACCATTTCCATGATGGTCACACCAGCTTCCTCATCCCCTTGAATCAAGGCATAATGGATAGGCGCACCACCACGGTGTTTAGGAAGGAGGGAGGCGTGAACATTGACCGCAAAGTCCATGCTATCAAGGAGTTTACTTGGGAGAAACTGGCCAAAAGCAGCAGTCACAATTCCATCTGCTCCTAGCTGCATAATAGCTTCCATCTCTGGACTTCCAGATAATTTTTCAGGTTGGTAGATAGGAAGTCCTGCTTCCTTGGCAGCCTGCTTGACTGGGGTTTCTTGAATAACTTTTTTACGGCCGACGGCACGGTCTGGTTGGGTCACAACGGCTAGAATCTCATAGCGGTCATCTGTCAAAAGTCCTTTTAAGACGGTTGCTGAAAAATCGGGGGTCCCCATAAAAATTAATTTTGTCATATCTTCTCTTTCTTATAAAAATTGCTGTGGCTCATGGTCAATGCTGAGACGGAGCTCACTATTTTCCCGTTCTTGAGTCAAGGCCAGAACCTGATTTAGAGTCGGCCCCAGCTCATCTTCTAAACGGTATTTAATTAAAATCTGGTAATGATAGAGGTTGTGGGTACGGGCGATGGGTTTGGGCGTCGGTCCCAGAATGTGACTGGTCTCTGACAAACCTGACCGCAAAATATTCATGACTTCATAAGCACGTTTGACAACCTCTTCTTCTTTCTTATGAGAAAGGGTAATGCCAATCGTAAAATAGTAAGGTGGATAACCAAGTTGTCGTCTGATTCCCATTTCATAGGCATAAAAGCCTTCGTAATCCTGATCCTTGGCAAATCGAATAGCGTAGTGCTGAGGATTGTAAGACTGAATCAAGACCTGCCCAGCTTTTTCAGCACGTCCTGCCCGACCTGCCACCTGAGTCAAAAGTTGGAAGGTTCTCTCAGAAGAACGGAAATCAGGCAAATTCAAAGCCGTATCCGCATTGAGCACCCCGACCAAGGTCACATTGGGAAAATCCAATCCCTTGGCAATCATCTGAGTTCCAAGCAAAATATCCGCCTCTCCTCGTCCAAACTGATCAAGCAGAGCTTGATGGCTACCTTTCTTACGAGTCGTATCCACATCCATGCGCAGAATGCGAGCCTGGGGAAAGAGTTCTGCCAGCTCGTCATAAGCCTTCTGAGTTCCTGTCCCATAGTAACGAATGCTGCGGCTCTTACAGTTAGGACAGACCTGAGGAATGTCCTTCGAAAAACCACAATAATGGCAGTTCATGGTCTTGGTATCCATGTGCAAGGTCAAGGAAATGTCACAGTTAGGACAAGTATCCACCGTCCCACACTCCCGACACATGACAAAGCTAGAATAGCCACGGCGATTGAGCATGAGAACTACCTGCTCTTTTTTAGAAAGACAATCTTGGATAGCCTCTAGCAAAGGAGACGTAAAGTTTGACGTCTCATTTTGTCCGATATAGTCTCGAAAATCTATCACTTGAACCTCAGGGATGGTGGCTAAAGGATTGGCTCGCTGGTTCAGACGTAAGTGTTGATAGACGCCTTTGCCAGCACGCGCACGGCTTTCCAGACTAGGAGTTGCTGAACCAAGCACCAGAGCTGCTTGATTATACTGAGCCCGTAAAATGGCCACCTCTCTGGCATGGTAACGGGGATTACTGTCCTGCTTATAAGTCGCTTCATGCTCTTCATCGATAATCATGACACCTAGATTTTTCAGCGGAGCAAAGATGGCAGATCTGGCACCAACCACAACTTGGGCATCTCCACGCTCAACCTTGCGCCATTCATCATACTTTTCACCATTGGAAAGACCTGAATGAAGAATGGCCACCTTGTCCCCAAAACGTGCTATAAAACGCTCCGTCATCTGAGGAGTCAGGGAAATCTCAGGTACCAGCAAAATAGCTGTCTTACCCTTGTCCAAGGACCCTTGAATAATCTGCAAGTAAACCTCTGTCTTCCCACTTCCTGTAATCCCTTGAAGGAGGAAGGGAGGCTGATGACTGCCAATAGCACTGACAACCGCATCACGCACCTGCCTTTGCTCTGGATTCAACTCCAAAGGCTGACTTGCTTCAATGCCTTCAAAATAAGCAGCCGAGCGTTGAACTTCCTTTTGGACTATGGTCACAGCACCTTGTTCGACAAAGAAGTTGACTTGCTCCCGTGAATAGAACTCTAGCAAACTAGCCAAGGAAGCACTCTCTGGATGTGACAGTAAATAGTCTCTCAATTCCAACTTTTTCTTGGCACGTGCAGAAATCTCTACACCTTCTAACTGAACAAGGTCAACCTCATACCAAGACTGGGTCTTGACCTTCTTTTGATCGACTGCCTGATACTCCAAACCAAGCAGGCCTTTTCTAGTCAAACGCATCATTTCAGCTTGCTTAGCTAAATCCAGAGAAGAAAAGGCAAGCGATTCCTCTGAACCAAACAAGCGCTCTCGGTCTTCCTGACTCAGACCTGCCAGAGGATAGAGAATCTTGTCATAGCTGGAGTTCAGAAATCCTGGAAGCATGGCCTTGAGGATAGAGATTTTGTAGGAGAAGACTGACTTGCGTAACTCCTCAGCCAGCCAGAGTTGTTCTTGCGTGAGAACAGGAGAAAAATCCAGCACCTCAGCAATATCTTTTAAATCTTGCTCCATCTCTTCCTCATCTGGTTGGGACTCCAAACCAAGAACAATCCCTTGAATCAGGCGATTGCCCTTACCAAAAGGCACATGAACCCGCATTCCAACTTCCAGCATTCCCTCAAACTCCTCAGGAATCCTGTAACTATAGGGCTGGTCCGTCTGCATCAAGGGCACATCTACGATAATCTTGGCTATAGCCATCTTCTCACCTCCTCCTTGTCAGTATATTCTTGCAATAGAAAAAATAAGATTGAGTCCCCCCAACCTTAAATTTTTTCACCATCTTCTTTTTCTTTAGCGATTTGCTCTTTGATTTTCTTTTCTTCTTCTTCTTTACGACGTTTTTCTTCTTCGATACGGCGACGCACTGCTTCACGTTTTCCTTCTGGATCTGGGTGAATTGTAACGTTTCCTGATTCGATTTCTTCTAAAGCGCGAAGAGTTGATTTTTCAGATTTGAAACCTTGAGTTGCTGGCGCACCTGCTTCCAATTCGTGGGCACGTTTTGCTTCCAAGATTACGAGTGAATATTTTGAAGGAACCTTGTCGAGCAAGGTATCAATAGAGGGTTTTAACATCATTTGCTTGTACCTATTTTCTAAATTTTATCGAGTAGTTGGAGATTTTGGTAACATCTCCTGATAGTGACCAATGACACGATCCACACGGAAGTGTTCTGCTTCGATCACACGTTTGACACGCTCAGCAGCTAGGGGCACCTGATCGTTGACAATCGCATAATCATACTCACGCATGAGAGCAATTTCTTCCTTGGCTTTTTCGATTCGTTGGGCAATCACTTCTGCACTATCTGTTCCACGACCTACCAAGCGGTCTTGTAATTCATCCAAATCTGGTGGTGTCAGGAAGATAAAGACAGCATCTGGAACCTTTTTCTTGACCTGAAGAGCACCCTGAACTTCAATTTCAAGGAAAACATCGATTCCCTTGTCCAAGGTTTCATTGACATAGGTCAGAGGAGTTCCATAGTAGTTGCCGACATATTCTGCGTATTCCAACATCTGTCCTTGACGAATCAGCTCTTCAAACTCTTCACGAGTACGGAAGAAATAGTCAACACCGTCCACTTCTCCAGGACGTTGTGCGCGTGTCGTCATCGATACAGAGTATTGAAATTGGTTTTCAGAACTCTCAAAAATCTCTCTTCTAACCGTTCCTTTTCCAACCCCTGAAGGACCAGAAAAAACGATTAGTAAGCCTCGGTCTGCCATTGTGTCTCCTTTTAGTCAGTCTGTAAAAATAAAATAAAATTTCCCTTCAGATAGTAGCAGTTTGCGCAAACTATCCTTCTACAGTCTTTCTATCTAGTGTAACAAAAAAGCAGTAATTTTTCAACTGCTCTTTCTTATTTATTTAGCATAATCTACTGCACGAAGCTCGCGAATCACGGTTACCTTGATATTTCCTGGGTAATCGAGATTGTTTTCAATTTTCTCACGAACTTTATGAGCCAAGATTGTGACTTTGTCGTCCTTGATTTGTCCTGGATTGACCATGATGCGAATTTCACGTCCTGCTTGAAGGGCAAAGCTAGTTTGTACTCCTTCAAAGCCGTTAGCAATTTCTTCCAAATCATGAAGACGCTTGATGTAGCTTTCAAGAGACTCACTACGAGCACCTGGACGAGCTGCACTCAAGGCATCTGCCGCAGCAACGATCACTGCAATCACGCTCTCAGCTTCAACATCACCGTGGTGACTAGCAATCGTATTGACCACAACTGGATGTTCCTTGTACTTACGGGCCAATTCCATACCGATTTCAACATGGCTACCTTCAACCTCACGGTCAATGGCTTTCCCGATATCGTGAAGGAATCCAGCACGACGGGCAAGAGCCGCATTTTCACCAAGCTCGCTAGCCATAATACCAGCCAACTTAGCAACCTCAATCGAATGACGCAAGACATTTTGTCCATATGAAGTACGGAACTGCAAGCGACCCATGATTTTCATCAAGTCTGGATGAAGGTTTGGCGCACCAATCTCATAGGCTGCTGCCTCACCGTATTCACGGATCTTATTGTCAATCTCTTGACGGTTTTTCTCAACCAACTCTTCGATACGAGCTGGGTGGATACGACCATCTTTGAGCAACATTTCCATAGTCATACGAGCAATCTCACGACGAATCGGATCAAATCCTGACAAGGTCACCACTTCTGGCGTATCGTCGATAATGACATCAACCCCTGTCAAACTTTCAAAGGTACGAATGTTACGACCTTCACGACCAATAATGCGTCCCTTCATAGTATCATCTGGCAGATGAACCGTTGAGTTTGTTGACTCTGCTACATATTCACCAGCAATACGTTGCATAGCTTGAACCAGAATGTCCTTGGCCATTTTGTCAGAACGTTCCTTGACCTCTTGCTCAGCTTCACGAATACGGCTAGCAATCTCCTTGGTCAAGTTCTCCTCTGTCTGAGCCAAGATAATATCTCGTGCTTCTGCCTGAGACAGAGCACCAATACGCTCTAGTTCTGCTTCTTTTTGTCTTTCGACTTCCTCTAATTGCTCTTCACGCGCATCAAGGTTTTTCGCTCTATCAGAAATACTTTGTTCTTTTTGTTCAAGTGTTTGTTCTTTACTCGTCAAATTGTCGTCCTTACGGTCGAGGCTAGTTGCTCTCTCTGTCAAACGACTTTCGATTTGTTTGAGTTCTTGACGTTCTGATTTGAATTCAGCGTCCACTTCTTCACGGTATTTTCTGGCTTCTTCTTTGGCCTCCAATAGTGCTTCTTTTTTAAGAGACTTGCTTTCACGTTTAGCTTCATTAACAAGTAAATCCGCTTCACGCTCAGCTTGTCCACGTAAATTAGTTGCTTCTTGTTCAGCATTTAAAAGCATCAACTCTGCAGCTTCCTGAGATGATTTCATCTTAGCTGAGATGCTGACATATCCAATGACTAAACCAATGATGACGGCAAAAACAGCAATCGCAAGCGACATGATCTCCATGTTTTTACCTCATTTTATTGTTATTCCGAATGACATACATTCTTTTACATTCTACCATAAAAAAGTGATTTTCACAAACCTAAAATAGAATATGTTTTGAGGAATGTGGAACGTATTCGCTAAAATAAACTTATTATTTAGAAATAGCAGTTTAGTAGAGACTTGAGAAAAATCCTACATTTCAGTAGACTTAGTAATGATCTTTGAAAGACAAGAAAGCCACGCTATCTCCATCCATCATATAAATCAAGCGATTTTCTGCATCAATACGACGTGACCATGCTCCTTGGTAGTCATACTTGAGTGGTTCTGGTTTACCAATTCCTGTAAATGGATCGCGTTGAATATCCTTGATTAGTTTATTGATTCTTTTTAACGTTTTCTTATCCTGAGTTTGCCAGTAGCAATAATCTTCCCAGGCATCTTCTGTAAACTTGAGCAGCATTTCTTACTCCTCAATAACATGGATCTGAGTACTTCCAGCACGAACTTGAGCCATTCCTCGCAAAACCTTATCAGATAGTTCCTTGTTTTGAGCAATTCTCAGAGTTTCCTGAATACTGTCCCATTCGCTCCTTGAAAGAACTACAATGTCCTCGTCTGGATTTTTATTGATCACCGTCAAAGGCTCAAATTCATCATTGACCTTCTTCATGTAGTCTTTTAAATGATTTCGGAATGTTGAGTAAAGAACTGCTTCCATAACCATACCTCGTTTTACCTCTTTTCCACTATTATACACGAAAAGAAAGAATTTGTCAGGAACTTGTACAAGATTTTCTTTTCTATCTATTTATACTCAATGAAAATCAAAGAGCAAACTAGGAAACTAGCCGCAGGCTGTACTTGAGTACGGCAAGGCGACGTTGACGTGGTTTGAAGAGATTTTCGAAGAGTATTATTCGTAAAAAATCTCAAAAAGCCTACCTTTCGGTAGACTTAGTTTGTTTCTATTCTAATCGGTACTCTTCCAAAATTCTGCTCTGCTATACTTGGATTTCCCAGTTGGTAAATCTGGTCTGCTTTTTGGGTCATAGCATCCCAAGGTTCTTTGCCAATTCGGCTGACTAGATTGACCTGTCCCTTCAAGGACTTGAGGTGTTGCCTGCCTTTTTCAGTAAAGCCAAGGACATGAATGGCTTCTGGCAAGTCACTTTCTCTAGCTTGCACCAAAATATAGGTCAAAAGGCGTCTGACACGCGCCTTGGTGTAACGTTTGGTAGTCACTAACTCGACCAATTCTTCCACAGACTGGGCTGTTTTAATAGCCTCTTTAATGCGCACAGCCATTTCTTGATTGACCTGATAGATAGTGGTTAGGTCTGGATTGGACAAGATTTGATAGCGGAGCATAGGAAAATAGTCTTCCCAGCTTACCTTACTGGCCTGCTCAAATAGAGCAACAGAAGGCATAAAGCGTTCTAAGAAATCTTGATCCTTCTGGTGCTGACGCAGGGCTGTCGCCGAGGCAAAGTCCACATCCTTATCCACAGAATGATAGCCAGCTCCCTGACGCTGAATCGGATGGAGCTTGATGTTGCATCTCGCAACTGCCTTGACATAGGCAAGAGCAAGAACATGATTGGGCGTATTGCCTGAAAAATCAAGACCTGCAAATTCCTTCCACATGGCTTGGGTTTTCTGGGGATAGGAAAGAGAATCAGGCAGATTTTCCACAAATTTCTCCATCTTAGTACCTTGCTCTGTGTATAAGTCAGATATTTTTTGATAATCCAGAACTTCCTCTGTTCCGAAAGCTAGAATACCAATCCCCAAACGAGCCAAGATATCCACAGCTCCTTGGCCAAAGAAATCCGCCGCCTGAACACTGACTAAAAATGGCAATTCCACTACCAAGTCTGCACCATTTTCCAGTGCCATCTGGGCCCTTGTCCACTTATCCACAATAGAAGGCTCGCCTCTCTGCATGAAATTCCCTGACATAACCACGATTTTCAGCCCCTCAGCCTGATTTAGCAGGTATTTATGCCCATTATGAAAGGGATTAAACTCCGCAATTATACCTGTGATGGTCATAGTAATCTCCTACTTCTGCGCGACAAAAAACCAACGGGTACTAGTTTCTGTAGGCTCTTTGTCCTCAAAGTCCGCATAGAGTTTGAAGGATTTGAAACCAGCCTGTTCCAGCAAAATATCATAGGTCAAGACTTCGTATGTACGCTCCTCATGCACTTCATCGTGGCGACTAAAGGAACCGTCCGCTTCCTTGATAAAGAAAGTCAACTCATGCACGATGGAGTGAGGCGCCGCATCCTCATAGGTATCCCATAGCATGGCGAAATCTTCCGCATTTTCATGGTAGGAATAGCCTGGAAAAACTTCATCAGTCTGGTAGGTCGAATGCACATCAAAGATAAAGACACCATCTTCGTTGAGGGAATTATATACTTCCTTAAAAACGTCTCCTACTTCCACCTCATCCTGCATGTAACAGATTGAGTCCGAATAACAAGTAACAAAGTCATATTTACCTGCATTGGATAAATCCAGCATATTGCCTTCTATAAAAGCAATCTTTTGCTTAGCGGAAGCAGCTCTCTTTTCAGCAATCTTCAACATATCCGCACTCAAATCAAGTCCAGTCACATCAAAACCTGCTTGAGAAAATCGCACAGACTGGATACCTGTCCCACAAGCCAATTCCAAGAGTTTCTTTCTCTCCTTAGTTTTTGGCAAATGACGCAGAGAAAAGTCCGTCCATTTATCGTATAAACTATCGTCCATGACCGCATCATAGACCGCCGCAAAGGTTTCATAAGTTGCCATAAAACATGATACCAAGTCCGCCCGTAATTCGATAGAAAATTAGGAGCCTGACGATGGAGCCGAGCTCCAAGGAAGGCTGTCTATTTTCCGAGAATTACAGGACGGGTTCAAATCCTTTCTAAGATACAAAGAGCCTTAAAAGCAAAGAGAACATAGGAAACTTTCTGCCGTATCATCAGATACAAATTAAGTTACTCTTTTTCCCTCAGCTTTTAGCTCGTGTTCAGTTTCAACATCAACCAGACACGACGCCCTATACCTTTCTATCCTTTTTTTCTAAAATAAGCAAAGAAACCCAGTTGACTACAACTGAGTTTATCTCCTATGCTAAGGCTTCTGAAATATCTACAGAATCCGCCTCATGCCATAGTTTTTCTAGGTTATAGTGAGCACGCATTTCTTCTGAAAAGACATGCACAACGACAGCACCGAGGTCCAGCAAGACCCAGCCTCCAGCTGCATCGCCTTCGACATGGCTACCTTTAAAGCCTGCATCAGCTACTTTTTCACGGATGTTATCAGCGATAGCGTCCAACTGACGGCTATTCATTGAACTAGTAATAACAAAGTAATCCGTCACACTAGTCAAATCTTGTACGTCAAGTGCGAGGATATCCTCCGCACGTTTCTCATCAGCCGCTTTCACGACTAGTTCTAGTAATTCTTTTTCGTTCATTTAGTCCTCTTTTAAAAAATATTTTTATAATCTAGGACATCTGCAAAGCGATCCTCCCAAATGTCCTCATAAAATTCATTTATCGTTTCTGCTGGAATGTCATCCCCATCAAAGGTTGTGACAGCACCTTCTGGAATAATAAGCTGATAGCCATATTCAAAGGCAACCTTGACAGAGGTATCCACACAATATTCTGTCTGCATACCACATAAAACTAATTTTTCAATCCCCTGTTTATCCAAGTATTCTTTTAAGCCAGTTTCTTTGAAAATACTGTTATACTTCTTCTGAAAGACCTTTTCATCAGGTTTTCGATTTAAAAGCGCAGATAACTGCCAATCTTCTGATGTTTGAGCTTCAGAGTTCTCAATATGTTGAACATAGATAATTTCAATATTCTTGCTTCTAGCTTGGTTTTGTAAATAAGAAATTTTTTCCAATAGTCTCTCTGTCTTAAAACCTGTTTCCACTAAAATATTTTGTACATCAATAATAATAAAAGCTGTCTTCATTTAGTCCTCTTTCAAATAGTGCACAAAGGCGTTATAGGTTTCAAGGGTTTGGGGATAGATAGGGAATCCCTGATGAGCTAGATGCTCCACGGTACGAGCTGTTTCGTAGGCCACTGCCTTATCAAGCGATAGACTTGCAATCTCACGTGCCACATCCACTCCTGGAAAGACACGATTGTGCTCGATATAGTCTGCGACATAGATTATCTTATCAAGATAGGTCATCTGACCAGCCCCAACTGTATGGATTTCAATAGCTCGTATAATTTCAGAATCATGCAAATCCAAGTCTTCTTGAATCTTGTAAATTCCGACCATACCATGCCAGACATTATTGCCCCAGTTTTTGAGGTCAGGATCCAGCTGATAACGATCAATCAAGTCTAGAAATTCCTGATCTGACAGCTTTTTAGCATAGTCATGAAGAAGACCTGCTAGACCAGCTTTCTCAGTATCCACACCGAATCGCTGGGCAAGTTCTATAGCTGCACGCTCTACTCCCAAGCAATGGGTTAACCGTTTCTCGGGTAGAAGCTCTGCCATTTTTTCCAACAAAGCCTCACGGGAGCAGTTGATATAGTCTTGATAGGCCATCAGTAGAGTCCCTCCTTCTCGATGTAGTCTAGCACCGGCTGAGGTAGGAGAAAGTTGGGTTTCCGACCTTGGGCAAGGAAGTTCCGCACCATACTGGACGAGATATCCATGAGAGGCACATCCACCCAGATAACGGGATAGGAAGTCCCTGCCTTGTAGCGTGGGCGCTGAACCCCTACAAACTGAACCATGTCTACCAGCTCATCAATTCGATACCACTTAGGCAGATAGTCCACCATATCCGCCCCGATGATAAAGTAATAATCCGTGTCAGGATGTTGCTCTGTCAAGATTTTCATGGTGTCGTAGGTGTAAGAAATGCCCTTGCGCTCCAACTCAATAGTTTCAATGTCCAGACCTTCAATCCCCTCAATCGCCAACTCAAGCATCTTGAGACGATGGTGTTCAGGGATTGTTTCCTTTTTATCTACATGAGGAGGTTGGTATTCAGGCATGAGCAGAACTTGATCCAGTCCCAACTGTTGCCGTACTTGGTCCGCAACAATGAGGTGGGCATTGTGAACAGGGTTAAAATTCCCCCCTAAAATCCCAACTTGTTTGCGTTTTTTCTCCTTGATTTCAGGCTCCAACTCTACCTTGGTAAAGGGAGTCAATAGTTCGATTGCCATAGGCTAGTCTCCTTTATTTCTCTGTAAAAACAGTTGTTTGGAGTATGGTTTTTAGATTTCTTTGACTTTTTTAGAAATCTTGCGATTCTCTTTCTTGCTAGATTGTTTAAACAAAATCAATATGCGTCCAATTTTTTGGACTGTATCCACACCGATTTCTTCTTCCAAAATTTCAGCTACTTCGTGGATGTTTTCATCTGTGTTTTGTAAGAGAGTTACCTTGATCAATTCACGGGCGTCAAGTGCCTGACGGACGCTGGTTTTGATTTGATCGTTGAGGCCATTTTTCCCTATTTGGATGATGGGTTTGAGGGTGTGTGCCTGGCTGTTGAGGAAGGCACGTTGTTTTGATGTTAATGACATAATTTCTTCCTTGTTTTTTTGATAGTTATTTTAGGTGGTGTGGGACGGTCGGAACTAATTTTCCAAAGATTTCATCTTTGAAAAATGGATTTCCTGACCTCACAATTGAGCCTTGGTCTCAATTGTGCCCCTTGCCAATCTATCGATTGGCAAGACACCACAGCAATAAC
Organism: uncultured Streptococcus sp.; assembly: GCF_963521865.1. GTDB lineage: Bacteria > Bacillota > Bacilli > Lactobacillales > Streptococcaceae > Streptococcus. Next base: position 33,423 of record NZ_CAUQWY010000012.1, on the reverse strand, counting down.
TATCTTTGTATGAGCTCACTTTGTTCGCTCAGTGATTTTGTTTTAAATAATTGCTTTTCGTGTGACAACTGCGACGCCTTCTGGTGCCCAGACGGCGACTTTGGCGGTGCCTGTTACGCGGATCCAGCCGAGTCCTGAGATGACTAGGTCTGTCTTGTCCTTAATGTTAAATACATGCTCAAGCAGTTTTGGAAAATCTTCTTTTTCCTTGCTATTTGGTGGTGTCAAAAGGGTTCCGACGTGCTTATCATAAAAGGCACTGGCTCCTTCAAGCTTGGTACGATGCAATTTGAGTTCATTGTCAAAGAAGGCTGTGAAACCTTGCTTTTCTCCTGATATAAAGTCAAAGCGTCCGAGTCCACCTAGAAACAGGGTTTGTTCAGGATTGAGCTGATAGGTTTTAGGCTTGATTTCCTTTTTAGGACTGACATACTTGAGGTTTTTGGCCGTCAAGTAGTGGGCCATCTGGTGACGGTGGATGATTCCTGGCGTATCGTAAATATAAGATCCGTCGTCAAGCGGAATCTCAATCTTATCCAAGGTTGTCCCTGGGAAACGCGAAGTCGTGATGACATTTTGATTACCCGTGATTTCTTGGATAATAGCATTGATTAGGGTTGATTTTCCAACGTTAGTCACACCGACCACATAGACATCGCGACCCTTACGGTAGTGTTCAATCTTGTCAATGACTTCCTTGATGGCATGTTTGTTTTGGGCTGAAGTTAGGACGACATCCACAGGACGAAGCCCTTCTTCGTGGGCACGTTCCATGAGCCACTGGCTAATCTTGCCTGGTTTAACAGACTTGGGCAAGATATCTTTTTTATTTCCCACCAAGAGGACATCATTGCCCGAGACAAAACGTGGCAAGCCTGGGATAACAGAGCCATTAAAATCAAAGATATCAATGACATTGACCACTAAGGCATCACTGTCTCCCACCTCGTGCAAGAGCTTGAGGAAATCATCGTCCGTCAACTGGACATCCGTGATTTCATTGTAGTGGCGGAGACGGAAACAGCGTTGGCAATAGACTTCACCAGTCTCCAAACCTTTTTCAAGTGCCGACTGGGGGGTAAATCCAAGACCAGCCTTGTCTGTCGTCTGAATGGTTGCTCCACAACCAATACAGAGAATTTCTTCCATAGTTAAATTCCTTTTTTATATGTAATCGGTCCGTACGTGTCAGTGATTTTTCGCATCACACGACGCTCACGAGCTCGGTTAATCTGCGTTTTGATTGAGTCATGTTGGACCAAGGGTTTGACTAAAATCGAGCGAATGCCAGCACGGTGGGCTGCTCGTATATCCGTCATGAGCTGGTCGCCAACCATGACCACTTCACTTTTCTCATAGTGGAATTCCTTCATGGCACGATCAATCCCAAATGTGAAGGGTTTCAGAGCCCAATAAACGTAATCAATCCCAAACTTCTCAACTGCTCGTTGGACGCGTTTCTTAGTGTTATTTGAGACTACGATAATGCGAATGCCCGCGTCCCGAAGGTCATGTAGCCATTGCTTCATCTCTGGCGTCCCATCAGGGTTGTTCCAAGCAATGAGGGTATTATCCAAATCGACCAAAACAGCCTTGATTCCCTGCGCCTGCAGGCTTGGAACTGTCAGATCATAGACTGCTTCCACAGCAAAATCTGGCATGTAATTTTCAATCGCCATTTTGGCTCCTTTTCTTTTATTTTCTAGTAATTTTCTTCAGCCATTGAGATAAGGCCACCCATAAAATCAAGCTAGTCATTAAGATATAAATCCAAGCATTTGGCTCTTCTGTAAATGGTAGAGGAACATTCATTCCGAAGAAACCTGTAATAACCGCAAGTACTGCTAGTAAGACGGAGATAATAGTCAAAATTGACAAACTATCATTCAAGTTATTGTTTAGGATGTTGTTGTAAGAAGCTGAGAGTTGTTGCAAGACTTGAGAAATCAAGTCTGTCATAGACACCAACTGATGGGCTTCAATCATGGCATCATCAAACTGCTCTCGTTCGACATCATTAAATCTCCGATAAAGAGCATGGCCCTGGATATGTTCCAAGAGGAGTCGATTTTGTTTTGCTGCTGCTGTCAAGTAAACCATACCAGTCTCCAAGTCAGAGAGGGCGAAGAGATTTTTCTTTGTTGTAGTTTGACGTAGCAAGGCACTAATTTCGTCCTTACTTTTATCCATCTCTTCAATGACAGGATAATAAGCGTTACTGATAATCTCTAAACCAGCAAAGAGAAACTTGTAAATAGAAAGCGACTCATGGCTATCCAGATAAGCTGACATCTGATCAATGACATAAGCATTCTTATGGTTGCTGATGGTAATCATTCGTTGTCTTTCGACGATAAAGGTCATGGGAATCGCTTCATAATATTCTTTGTCTTTTTCTAAATCAAGAACATTATAAATAAAGGTTACCGTCTCCGTTTCACGGTTATAATCCATATGAGCTCGTTCATTTCTATCCAGAGCATACTCAATGGTTTCCTTGTCCAATCCATAGATGTCAGAAAGATCTTCCATATTTTTAATCTTATCCACATCAAGGTCTATCCAGGTACAACCATTGCCCAACTGCTTTTCTAAAAACATCTTCTCTCCTTTATTAAACTCTTTCTATTGTACCACAAATTACTTAAAATAACAGGTCTAGTCTGTGCGTGAGAAATTGCTGACGACGGTGATATTCCGATTGGGAACGAAGTGCAGAACCTGGTCTTCTCCTCTGAGTTGCGTTGTTCGAATACCGACACTAACAACCTTGCCCGATACAGTAATAGGACCATTTGTCAGAACGACCTCATCTCCCACATCCAATTGACGTTCAAAAAGGATGAAAAAGCCATTGATGACATCAGACAGAAAACCTTGAGCTCCCATACCAATGGCCACCCCAGCAATCCCAGCCCCTGCCAGCAAACTCGAAACAGGCAAACCTAAAATCGACAAAATGCAGTAGAGCAAAAAGAAATAAAGGGTATAATTAAACACATTTTCTAACAGACGTGAGATGGTTTTCTGACGCCCGACATCATGACGAGACATTTTTAGAGAAGGTTTGACAATTCTCTGCACCATGGTATGGAGCAATTTCTTAGCTATATAAAAGAGTGAAAATAAGAATAACAGAGAAATTAACTTGGTTAAGATATTTTCAATAATCGTTGTTATATCAAGCTTATTGAGATAGGTTTGAATAAATTCTTGCATAGAAAACTCCTTTCATTTATTATACCATACTTTCATAAAGTGTCATTCTCCATAAATATTCAAAAATAATTTCAAAAATAGACAGAAAATTCTTGATTTTAGTTCATATTTATACTATAATCATAAACATTACACAACTAATACTCAATGAAAATCAAAGAGCAAACTAGGAAGCTAGCCGCAGGCTGCTCAAAACACCGTTTTGAGGTTGTGAATAGAACTGACGAAGTCAGTAACCATACCTACGGCAAGGTGAAGCTGACGTGGTTTGAAGAGATTTTCGAAGAGTATAAGGAGGTTATTATGAAAAAATTTATTCATACTTGGAATAGGGCCAGCCTAATCAAACGGATTTTGATTGGTATGCTTTTTGGAGGAATCCTAGGACTGACACTTCCTTCTGTCTCAGGAATTGGGCTACTCGGAGATCTCTTTGTTGGCGGTCTCAAAGCCATCGCACCCATTCTGGTCTTTGCCCTCGTTGCCAATGCTCTTTCCAAACACCAAAAGGGGCAAGATAGCAATATGAAAACGGTTATCTTTCTTTATTTAGTGGGAACCTTTGCAGCGGCACTTGTGGCTGTCTTTGCTAGTTTCATCGTTCCAGTTGAAATTACCTTAAATAGTGCTAATACAGAGGTTACACCTCCTGATGGTATAGGTCAGGTTCTTAGCAATCTCTTGCTAAAACTCGTAGACAACCCTGTCAATGCCCTCGTCACAGCCAACTACATTGGTATCCTATCATGGGCAGTGATTTTCGGTATTGCTATGAGAGAAGCCAGCAAAAATAGTAAAGAATTGTTGAACACCATAGCTGATGTGACTTCTAAGATTGTCGAATGGATTATCAACCTAGCTCCATTTGGAATCCTAGGCCTTGTCTTTAAAACTATTTCTGATAAGGGAATCGGAAGCCTAGCCAACTACGGTATTTTACTAGGATTATTGGTTACAACCATGTTCTTTGTGGCCTTAGTAGTCAATCCATTGATTGCTTTCCTCTTTATGAAGAGAAACCCTTATCCCCTCGTTTGGAAATGTTTGCGTGTCAGCGGTGTGACAGCCTTCTTTACTCGTAGTTCTGCTGCCAACATCCCTGTCAACATGAAACTTTGCCACGACCTTGGACTGGATCCAGATACCTATTCTGTTTCTATCCCACTTGGTTCTACTATCAACATGGCCGGGGCAGCGATTACTATTAACGTTTTGACCCTTGCTGCAGTAAATACTCTTGGCATTCCTGTTGACTTTGCCACAGCCTTTGTCCTCAGTGTGGTAGCAGCTATCTCAGCCTGTGGTGCTTCTGGTATTGCCGGAGGATCCCTCCTTCTTATCCCAGTTGCTTGTAGCCTTTTCGGTATTTCTAACGATATTGCCATGCAAGTTGTCGGTGTTGGTTTTGTGATTGGTGTCATCCAAGACTCATGTGAAACAGCCCTCAACTCTTCTACAGATGTCCTCTTTACTGCTGTTGCCGAATACGCAGCAACCCGTAAAAAATAACTCATAAAGACAAGCCTGCTCAGGTCTTGTCTTTTCCGCTTTTATTCTAACTTACTAGAAATTTCTTATGTCTATTAGCCAACGTACGACCAAGCTCATCTTAGCTACCTGTCTAGCCTGTCTTGTCGCTTATTTTCTCAATCTTTCCTCAGCTGTCTCAGCTGGAATCATCGCCCTCTTAAGCCTATCTGATACACGTAGAAGTACTTTAAAACTGGCCCGCAATCGGCTCTTTTCCATGCTTCTAGCTCTAGCTATCGGTATTTTTGCTTTTCACTTGAGCGGATTTCATATCTGGAGTCTTGGCCTCTATCTGGCTCTCTACGTTCCTCTAGCCTACAAGATGGGCTGGGAAATTGGTATCACACCAAGTAGCGTTTTGGTTAGCCATCTCTTGGTGCAAGAGTCAACCTCTCTAGACCTTCTAGTCAATGAATTTCTTCTCTTTGCTATCGGTACAGGGTTTGCTTTGCTGGTCAATCTCTACATGCATTCACGAGAAGAAGAAATCCAGCACTACCACACACTGGTGGAAGAAAAGTTAAAAGATATCCTCCAACGCTTCAAATATTATTTATCCAGAGGGGATGGACGCAACCGAGCACAGCTAGTAGAAGAATTAGACACCCTTTTGGAAGAAGCCCTCAGACTGGTCTATTTGGATCATTCTGACCACCTCTTTCACCAAACTGACTACCATATCCACTACTTTGAGATGAGACAGCGACAAAGTCGTATCCTGCGAAATATGGCCCAGCAAATCAATACCTGTCACCTAGCTGCCAGTGAAAGTCTGATTTTAGCCCAACTCTTTTCAAAAATTGCAGGTCAACTTAGCCAGACCAATCCTGCTTCTGATTTACTAGATGAAATTGAACGCTATCTAGAAGTTTTTCGCAACCGCAGTCTGCCTAAGACCAGAGACGAATTTGAAACCCGCGCCACGCTCCTCCAACTTCTACGTGAAGCCAAAACCTTCATCCAAGTAAAAGTTGATTTTTACCAAAAATATGGACAGTAAAGGGAAATCAGTCATACTAAACCAGATAGAAAAATAAAAATATTTTATACTCAATGAAAATCAAAAAGCAAACTAGGAAGCTAGTCGTAAGCTGTACTTGAGTACGGTAAGGCGACGCTGACGTGGTTTGAAGAGATTTTCGAAGAGTATTAGATGTTCATTCCCCCTAGACCGAACCAATACAAGAAAAGTTCAAATATAAAATCTCCAAACTAGAAACTATAAATTTAGTTCACTAGTTTGGAGATTTTTCAATATACCTTGTTATGACTCTCTTACTATGCATTTCTCTAATTTTCCCAAAAAACTGATGAATCATTTGACTCATCAGTTTAGGGGATTATCTGTTCGTTCAGAACTATGAACAGCATTGAGAAAGATTAGTCTTCCTTCTTCTTACGAGCTACAAGACCAAATCCGCTCAATACTCCGAGAAGTCCAAGTGCTGCAAGGTTAGCGTGATCTTCTGTACCTGTATTAGGCAATTCACGTTTAGATTCAGCTTCTTTCACTACTGCTGTCTGAACTGGTTGCGCTGACTGTTCAGGCATAGTTGGTTGAACTGATTCAACTGGAATTGTAGTTTGAATCTTACGATAAATATTACGAACATTGCCTATAGAATCTCGTTTGATACCAATCAACTCATATCCTTCGATTTCTCTACCTGGATGTGAACCATTTTCTTCATGGATGATCACATTACCGTTTTCATCCACAAACGTTGTTAAAACAGAATCAATAGATGGTGTAGAAGTAGATGGATTTGATGATGTAACTTTTTCAGATGGCTTGTTCACTTTAGATTCATTCTCTTCACGAGGAGCTGAAACTTTTTGGTAAACATGGATTGTATTTCCTTTTTTATCTTTCTTCGTTTCTTTGAAAGTATAGCCAGAAATAGTTGCTTTATCTTTCGTTCCTTTTTCAGGTGATTGAATTACATTACCATTTTCATCAACGAATTTCGTTTCTACTTTACGGTATACATAGTCAACAATTGTTGCACCTTCTACAACTTCACCTTTTTCAACAGATGTGTCTGAAGCTTTTACAAGTTCATAAACATCACCGTTTGCAGCAATAATGACTGAAGGTTTATTGTCAGTTGTATCATATTTTTCACCAACTAATGTTGCATCAGTGTCAACTACTACATTAGGAATATCTTTTCCTTCTGGAGTTTTTCCTGAAATTGGGTTACCTTCTTCATCTACATAGTTTACTAATACTACTCCGATGTGTGCTTCTGGGAATTCTTCTGTGTTGTTTAAGATTTCATAAACATAAGTTACAACAGAAGTTCTACCTTTAACACCTGATTGTTCAGCATCAGAGTCTTTCGTAACTTTCTTCAGTGTATAAACCTTACCATCTTTTGTAGTAATGGTTTGTGGTCTATTGTCAGTTGTATCATATTTAGCATTTAGTGGTGAATTTGGGGTATCCACAACAGTACTTCCTACTTCTTTACCTGTATCTGTGATACCTGAAATTGGACGTCCATATTTATCACGATAAACGACTACTACGCTACCGAAGTTTTGTTTTGTTTCTGGTTCTTTTACTTCTTCGTATACATAAGTAATGGTTTGCTCTTTATCACTTACTTTACCTGTTTCAGAAGCTGAATCAGCTTTTCTTTCTTTCAGTAGATATACTTTTCCATCTTTTTCAATACGTTCTGGTTTTAAGACTTCAGTTGATGCGTCATAATCAGTTGATACTAATGTGTCTTTTGGTTGTACTGTTTGTGAATCTTTCAATACTTCTCCAGTAGTTGAAATGTAAGTTACTTTAACAGTTTCACCTTTAGCTGGCTCATAAATATGTTTCGTATTTCCTTTGTTATCAGTTTCTGTACGAACTAATTTATAGCCATAGATATTTTTCTTAGGTTGTGTTCCATCCTCTTCAGGTACAACTGGTGTATTATTCTTATCTACAGTAATTGGATTTCCAGCTTCATCTACAAATGTTGTAACTGGGCGAACTGTTGGTGTGTAAGTTTTTTCAACTTTTGTTCCGTTCGCATCTTTTACTTGAACAGTAACTCCTGTAGCTTTTCCTGCAAAGTCTGGTTCTGGTGTAAATGTAATCACATTATTTGCTAATGTATAAGTACCTTCCCCTGGAACTTTCACTTCTGTAGTAGGTTTTCCATCTTTTCCTACTAATGTAGTAGTTGTTGGATCTAATGCTACATTTTCATGACCTTTATCAAAGTTTACTGTAGTATTGTCTTGATCTTTCTTATCAAATACGATTGTTGATGTTTGAGGTTGTGCTTTTGGTCCTTCAGTTTCAGAATTTTCACCTGTTGGTGTTACTGGTGTAACTGTTGGGGTGTATGTTGCCGTTACTGGTGTTCCGTTCTTATCTACACGTTTTACTGTTACTCCTTTTGCTGTTCCTGTGAATTGTGGTTCTGGAGTGAACGTTACTTTACCGTCTTTATCAACTGTGTATGTTCCTTCTCCTGGTACTACAACTTTCCCTTCAGGATTTGCTCCTTCTAATGTTGGTGCTACCTCTTCATCGATTGGCACATTAGGGTTACCTGGTTTAAATGTTGGTGTTCCCTCTTGTGTTGCTCCTTGAATTCCTGTTGTTTCTGTAGGGGTTCCTTCTGGTGTTACTGGGGTAACTGTTGGGGTGTATTTCTTCGTAACAACTTTACCATTCTCATCTTCAACTTGAACGGTTACTCCTTCAGCTGTTCCAGTGAATGTCTTAACTGGTGTAAAGGTAATTGCACCATCTTTCAATTCATATGTTCCCACTTCTGGTACAGTAATTGTTGTAACTTTTTCACCATTTCCATTGACTAATGTTAATGTATCTTGTTTTAATTCAACTCTTTCATGACCTGTTTCAAAGTTTACTGTTGTATTATCAGATTCATCTTTTTGATTGAATACGATTGGTGATGTTTGAGCAATTCCTTGTGGTCCAGTCGTTGCTGAATCTTTACCTGTTGGCGTTACTTCGATAACAGTTGGAGTGTAAGTTGTCTCAACTTTTGTTCCATTTGCATCTTTGATTTGAACTTTAACTGGTGTAGCTTCTCCTGCGAAGTCTTTATTTGGTGTAAAGGTAATAGTTTTATTAGCTTTATCCAATTCATACTTACCTTGAGGAGTTGTTACGCTAGTTACCTCTTCTCCAGCTTCATTTAATAATGTTAATGTATCTGGATTTAATTCTGTTCTTTCACCTTTAGGACCTTGTTCAATTCCCTTATTGAAGTTAACAGTTTTCCCTTTATCGTCTCCAGTTTCCTCAGTATCTAGCACGATTGATGAAGTTTGTACTTTACCTTGTACATCGCTTGTTGTTGAGCTTTCAGCTGTTGGTTTTACAGGTACAATTTCTGGTTTGTATGTTGCTTTTGAAGTAATTGTCGCTGGTTCGTTTTTCTCATTTGTTACAGTTACTGTTGCTTCTACTTCAATTGCTGGTACTTCACCTGTGTAGCTTGGTACTGGTGTGAAGGTTACTTTTCCAGTTTCGTCAATGACAAATGTTCCTTTTCCTTCTACTGTTACAGAGTCTTTTGGTGTATTGTCTGATGGATCAACTAGTTTACGACTTGTAATTGAAGCATTTGTTACACCTTCTGGAATTGTAAAGGTTGGTGTTCCTTCTTGTGGTACACCTTGGATATTTTTAGATGTTTTGTTTTCTGGAGTTACTGTTAATGGAGTTACTTTTGGTGTATACTTCGCATCTTTTGTTTCTCCGTTTTCATCTGTTGCTTGTACTGTGATTCCGTCAGCTGTTCCTGTGTATCCTGGTTTTGGAATAAATGTTACTTGACCAGTTGTCTTGTCAATCTTATATGTTCCTTGTTCTGGAACTTCGATTTCAGTACTATCTACAGGTGTTTTGCTTACTGGATCTACTAGTTTGTATCCTGTAATTTGCACATTTGGACTTGAAATTGTGAATTCTGGTTTTCCAGTTTGTGTTTGTCCTTGTGGTGCTTCTGATGTCTTATCAACACTTTCCATTGTGACATCTGTAACTGTTGGAGTATAAGTTGTTTCAACTTTAGTTCCATTCACATCTTTGATTTGAACTTTAACTGGTGTTGCTGTTCCTACAAAGTCTTTATTTGGTGTGAATGAAATTGTTTTGTTAGCTTTGTCTAACTCATACTTACCTTGAGGTGTTGTTACACTAGTTACTTCTGCACCTGTTGAATCAAATAATGTTAGAGTTTCAGGATCTAACTCAACACGTTCTCCTTTTGGTCCTGTTTGAGTTCCTTTATCAAAGTTAACTGTCTTACCTTTATCGTCTCCAGTTTCTTCTGTATCTAACTTGATTGGTGATGTTTGGACTTTTCCTTGTACATCACTTGTTTCAGATTTTTCAGCTGTTGGCGTTACTGGAGTAATTGTTGGTGTGTACGTTGTTTGTACTTTTACATTATTTGATCCTGTTGCTTGTACAACTGCTGGTTCTACTTCACCTGTATAAGTTTTATCTGTTGGTGTAAGTGTTACTTCTCCAGTTGCTGGATCAATTGTGTACGTACCAATTACATCAGTTGTTCCTTTTTTATATGCAGGAGTTGTTGTTACTTCAGCTCCATCTTTTACAAGTGTGTAACTATTTTCTTTAATCGTTACTTCTTTTTGTTCACCATTTACTTCTACTGTACTTCCAGTAAATATTGGTGTTCCTTTTTGTTCTAAACCTTGTAAGTTTGTTGATGTTGCTGGTGTTTTACCTAACTCTAGAGGAACGATTTCTGGTTTGTATGTTGCTGTTTGAGTAATAGTTGCAGTTTCGTTTTTCTCATTTGTCACTGTAACCGTTGCTTTTACTTCAATTGCTGGAACATCACCTGTGTAACTTGGTACTGGTGTGAAGGTTACTTTTCCAGTTTCGTCAATGACAAATGTTCCTTTTCCTTCTACTGTTACAGAGTCTTTTGGTGTATTGTCTGATGGATCAACTAGTTTACGACTTGTAATTGAAGCATTTGTTGCATCTTCTGGAATTGTAAATGTTGGAGTTCCTTCTTGCGGTACACCTTGGATATTTTTAGACTCTTGACTCACAGCAATGATAACAAACGGATTTACTGTTGGTGTGTACTTCGCTTCATGTGTTTTTCCAACATCTGTCACTGCTTGTACATTAATTCCATCCGCTGGTCCTGTGAATCCTGCTTTTGGAATAAACTTAACTGCTCCAGTTGTTTTATCAATTCTATATGTTCCTTGATTTGGAACATCAATTTCTTCATCATCTACTGGTGTATTCGTTGTCGGATTGATTAATTTATATCCTGTAATACGAACATCTGGACTAGATACTGTAAATTCTGGTGTTCCTGTTTGTGTTTGTCCTTGTGGTGCTTCTGTCTCTTTCGGAGTACCTTCCATTGTTACATCTGTAACTGTTGGAGTATAAGTAGTATCCATTTTTGTTCCATTTGCATCTTTGATTCGAACGCTAACAGGTTTAGCTACACCTGTGAAAGTTGCATTTGGAGTAAATGTAATGGTCTTGTTAGCTTTGTCTAACTCGTACTTACCTTGAGGGGTTGTTACGCTAGTTACTTCTGCTCCTGTTGAATCCAATAATGTTAGAGTTTCAGGATCTAACTCAACACGTTCTCCTTTTGGTCCTGTTTGAGTTCCTTTATCAAAGTTAACTGTCTTACCTTTATCGTCTCCAGTTTCTTCTGTATCTAACTTGATTGGTGATGTTTGGACTTTTCCTTGTACATCACTTGTTTCAGATTTTTCAGCTGTTGGTGTTACTGGAATAATCGTTGGACTGTAAGTCGCTTGTAATGTTTTAGTAGTTACATTTCCATCTTTATCATGCGTTAATTCTACATCAGCAGAAATAGTTGCTGGTGCTGGAATTCCTTTGAAGTCTTTATTTGGTGTAAATGTAACTTCTCCTGTTTCAGGTACAATTGTATACGTACCAATTACTTTATTTGTTCCTTGTTCTAACGCATTAACTGTTGGATTTGTTGTTACTGTACCAGTTGCTGGATCCACTAATTTTGCTGGATATTTAGCTGAAGCTGTCACTGGTTCTTTAGCAGATTCTACATTAAATGTTGGTTGCCCTTTTTGTGGTAAGCCTTGTAAGTTTTGACTTTCAGCATTAATTGGAGTTGCTTCTACTGAAGTTGGAACTGTAACTTCTGGAATATATAGTCCATCCATTGTATTTAATGAATCATTTACATTTGGAAGAGTTGCAGCATCAGGAGTACCCCACTCTGTTGTTGTTTTATTCGTATCTTGACGACGAATTGTAATACCATGGGCTTTACCAACAAAACCATCTGCTGGGGTAAATTCAACTTTTACATCTTTTCCATTATCTGAAACAGCAAATTTATAAGTACCTTCGCCTTCAACTGTATAAGTACCATCACTTGCTAATGTCACTTCTTGACCAGTTTTATTATCAATATATATCGGTTGAACAGTTGTATCAATCTCTGCATTAGGATGATCTTCTAGATATACATTTTTACCCTGTGCTGTAAAGTGAATCTCTTCACGTTGAGTTTCTTTTATGTTCCCAACAGTTGTTTTCTTCTCACCTTTTGGTGGATGTGTAATTTTTGCAATAAAGTCTTCTACTTCCCCAGAAAATGCAGTTCCTGTAGGATTTTCAATTTCTGATTCTTCAGTTGCAATACGAACTCTTGCTCCTGCCTCTAGTAGCGTTTCTACATCAGCTGATCTCTTATTTTTAAAGTTTAATTTTACAGTACCATCTGTTGTAATAGTAGCTATTTCAGAAGCTTCATCTGCATCAAATTGACCATTTTTATTAAAGTCAATCCAAGAACGAATGTAAGCTTTCTCTGCACCACCTGTATGCGCTTGAACATTTAATGTATAGTTCCCAGATTTAGAAATATTAGCTTTAATAATATTTCCTTCACTATCTTTAAGGTTTTCAGGAAGTAATTGATTTACGCTTTCGTCAGCATCGCTATCCTTATCATCACCATACCAATCTTTAGTAGTACCTGTATCCATATCTGGTCGTGTACTTCCTAAATATGGTTGTTTTACTTCACCACCCGTTACACCATTTACAGTATTAATCGTATGAGATGCTTTTCCATAACTTTCAGGAGCATCTCCTTCATCAATTGGAATCACACCCATCATAGCAGTTTGTATCCCTCCTGATAAAATATACAATCCAACTTCTGTCGCATCTTTTGTCATCAATATTGGAAGACTATAACCACCAGAAGAAGTAACAGGACCAAATACTCCTGTTCCTAGACCTCCCATTTCTTGATCCGGGTTAGTCATATATTTTGGAGCAAATTTTGTTCCATCAGTTAACGTTAGAAGACCTCCTCTCATTGCATCTAATAACTGATTTGCATTATTTTGACTTGCTGATTGCGGATAATCTTCATGTCTTAAATTATAATTATTGATTGGTTTATAAGGTGTAGGTGTAAATGTTCCTCCTACAAACCTTTCTTTTTTCAATTCAATCACTCGCTCCCACGGGCTACCATTTGTTGTTAAAATGATATTTTCTCCATGGTTCGCACTCTCGGAATCATTCATAACAACTGCTGGACGTACGTTTTTCCCCTTATAAGTTGCGCTAATTTCAAATTGTACCCCAATATTTGACCAATCACCTGCTCCAATTGATGTCTTCTTATTTCCTGTATTAATTCCATTATTTCGAACTTCAGACCATGTACCATCTTGTTGGTCAGCTGTTACTCTAGAAGGTCCACTGCCTGCGCCAAAATGTTGGTTTGTAGCATTTGGATTGAAAGTTGCTTTTTCTTCTTCTGAAGCATTAGCTGCTTCCATACGTTTTCTATAAATTTCTGTTGCTTGGAAAGGTTTCAATGATTTAACTTTGATATTAATAACGTATCCTGAAATCACTTCTTTTTTATAAATTGAACCTTCTTTTAAGTAAATCTTTCCACCTTCGTTATCTACATTTTGCCAGTTAGCAACATCACCAAAATCTAGCCATGTAATTTGTTTTGTTAGTGATTCCGCAGTAGCTCTATCCGTATAACCATCTCTTGTCGCAGCTGGTGTACTTGTCGCATCTACTACATCTGCGCCAACACCTGTACCAGCTGCTCCACCTTCTCTAAAACCAGTTCCTTCTTGCATCTTTTTACCATTACGGCTATCAGTGTTTTTATTTTCTTTTACTGTTTCTTCAGCTTTAATTGATTTTAAGATAGAAGTTAATGAGCTAATTTCTTTAGCTTTAGCATCTACTTCTTTTTGAGTAGTATTCAAAGCTTCTAGATATTGTCTAGCGTCAGCAACAAGTTTTTCAGCATTTTGGATTTGAGAAGCTTGTTTTTTATTTCCTCGGATACGTTCAATTTGAGCTTCCAAATCTGCTAGGTTAGCTAACAACGTAGATGAGTTGATAGTTTCTTTGTCTACACTGTTTGCTTTATTTTCTGATACTTCCTTAGTTTCAGGAGTTTCCTTCGTTTCGGCCACTTGTGGACTTGTTGCTAGAACTGCTTCTTCTTTCGTTTCAGGTTTTAGTGTTTCTGTAACTACTTCTGGAGTATTCTCTTGTTTTGGTTCAGTTGTAAGATTTAGCTTGTCTGTGGATTGAGCTCCATCTCCATCCTTTGATGTTACAATAGTTGTAGTCTCAGTACTTTGCTCATTAGCGCTTACTTGATCCAAATTGTAACCGAATAAAAATCCTGTCCCAACCAATACACTTGCTGCACCAATTTTTAGTTTTTTGATAGAATATTTTTCATATTTATTCCCACAGAAATAACGATGATCTTTTTCTTGTCTCGATAGTTTAAACATAATTTCCACCTTTATATATATATATATGCATAATAGACTAGACATATATAACTTGATACATTATATCATTTTTACTAATAAAATAAAAAGAATTTGATTTTTATTTTATCTGGAATAAGCATTGGGAATAAAGTCAAAAAATGATGAAAATTATAAAATAAAGTTAGACAGAAGAGAATAAATACATCTTATAGAAGTATGAAACCATATGGGAAAAGCGCAGATAAGAAATCTCCAGATTAGGAACTATCCGTGAGTTCTCTAGTCTGGAGATTTTTCAATATACTTAGTTATTGGGCGGTTACCTTATGCTTCAGATATACGGCACGCCTACAAAGAGCCAAAAAACTGATGAATCATCTGATTCATCAGTTTTAAGGATTTCTTGTTCACTACAAACAATGAACATCAATACTATTGATTAGTCCTCTTTCTTCTTACTAGCAAGAAGTCCAAATCCACTCAAGGCACCAAGAAGTCCAAGTGCTGCAAGGCTAGCATGATCTTCTGTACCAGTATTTGGCAATTCACGTTTAGCTTCAACTTCTTTCACTTCTGTTGGTTGAACTGGTTGCGCTGGACTAGTTGGCACTTCTGGTTGTGCTGGTTGTTCAGGCATAGTTGGAGCAGTTGGTTGAACTGGCTCAACTGGAATTGTAGATTGAATCTTACGATATAGATGACGTACATTGCCATTTGCATCTGTTTCTGTACCAACAAATTCATAGCCTGGAATGTTATCTTGCGGATGTTGACCCTTCTTAGCTGGTTGAAGAGGTTTACCGTTTGCATCTATGTATAAAGTTTCTTTTTCCTTACTTGGAGTTGATGGTGTTGGAGTTGGTGTAACAGGTGTTGAAGAAGATTTCTTAGTATATACATATACAGTATTACCATTTGCATCTTTCTTCGTTTCTTTGAAAGTATATTCTGGAATATCTTTCTTATCTGTTCTTCCTTTTTCTGGTGTTTTAATTTCTTTACCATTTTCGTCAACAAATGTTGTAACTACTTTATGGTAAATGTAATTAACATTTGTTGCACCTTCTGTAAGTTTACCTTTTTCAACTGATGCTTCTGATACTTTTAGAAGTTCATAGACATCACCGTTTTCAACAATAATCGTTGAAACTTTATGATCAGTTGTATCGTAGTCTTTACCAACTAAGTCTGCTTCAGTATCAACTACTATATTTGGTACAACTTTACCTTCTGGTGTTTTACCAGAAATTGGGGTACCTTCTTCATCTAAATAATTTACTAAGACTAATCCGATATGTGCTTCTGGATATTCCGCTGTATTACCTAACATTTCATAAACATACGTAATCACTGAAGTTCTAGCTTTAACCCCTGATTTTTCTGCATCAGATGTTTTCAATACTTTAATTAGTTTATATTTCTTACCATCTTTAGTAGTAATCGTTTGAGGTTTATGATCAGTCGTATCATATTCAGTATTGATTGGTGAGCTTGGTGTATCAATTTCTGTACTTGCAACTTCTTTACCAGATTCAGTAGTACCTGAAATTGGACGTCCAAATTTGTCTTTATAGACAACCACTACATTACCATATTTCTGATTTGAAGCTGGTTCTTGAACTTCTTCATATACGTAAGTAACAGTTTGTTCTTTATCACTTAGTTTTCCAGTTTCTGTAGCTGAATCAGCTTTTCTTTCTTTCAATAGATATACTTTGCCGTCTTTTTCAATACGTTCAAGTTTCAATGCTTCAATCGATGCATCGTAATCTGTTCCAATAAACTTATCTTTTGTTTCTACTGTTTGTGAATCCCTCAATGTCTCACCAGTAGTTGATACATAAGTTACTTTAACAGACTGTCCTTCAGCTTGTTCATAAATATGTTTTGTATTGCCTTTATTGTCTGTTTCTGTACGAACAAATTTATATCCATAGATATCTTTCGGTGGTTGTTTAGAGCCATCTACTTCAGACTCAACAGGTTTATTGTTCTTATCAACTGTAATTGGGTTACCTGAAGGATCTACAAACGTTGTAACAGCACGAACGGTAGGTGTATAAGTTTTCTCAATAGATGTACCATTAATATCTTTAACTTGTACCGTTACTCCAGTAGCTTTACCAGCAAAGTCTTTTTCTGGTGTGAATGTAATGACATTATTGGCTAATGTATAGGTTCCTTCACCTGGGACTTTCACTTCCGTAGATGGATTTCCATTTTTATCAACTAATGTTAATGTTGATGGATTTAATGCTACTGTTTCATCACCTTTGTTGAAGTTGACTGTTGATTTATCTTCATCCTTCTTATCGAAGATAACTGCTGATGTTTGTGGTTTTCCTTTTGCACCTTCTGTTTCTGATCCTTCACCTGTTGGTAATACTTTAGCTACTATTGGTTTGTACTTCGCTGTTACCGCTGTTCCGTTCTTATCTACACGTTTAACCGTTACTTCTGGTGCTTCGCCTGAGAAGTCTTTATCCGGTGTAAATGTTACTGTACCATCTTTTGCTACTGTATATGTTCCGACTTTATCAACTTTCTTACTGATTTGACCATTATCGAATGTTGCTGGTGACTCATCATCCATTGGTACTTCTGGATTTCCTGGTGTGAACACTGGTGTGCCTGTTTGTACTTTTCCTTGAAGTCCTGTGGATGTTGTATCTTTTCCTGTTGGTGTTACTTTTTCAACTGTTGGTTTGTACTTCGCTGTTACAGATGTTCCGTTCTTATCTACACGTTTAACCGTTACTTCTGGTGCTTCGCCTGAGAAGTCTTTATCCGGTGTAAATGTTACTGTACCATCTTTTGCTACTGTATATGTTCCGACTTTATCAACTTTCTTACTGATTTGACCATTATCGAATGTTGCTGGTGACTCATCATCCATTGGTACTTCTGGATTTCCTGGTGTGAACACTGGTGTGCCTGTTTGTACTTTTCCTTGAAGTCCTGTGGATGTTGTATCTTTTCCTGTTGGTGTTACTTTTTCAACTGTTGGTTTATACTTGGCTGTTACAGATGTTCCATTCTTATCTACACGTTTAACCGTTACTTCTGGTGCTTCGCCTGAGAAGTCTTTATCCGGTGTAAATGTTACTGTACCATCTTTTGCTACTGTATATGTTCCGACTTTATCAACTTTCTTACTGATTTGACCATTATCGAATGTTGCTGGTGACTCATCATCCATTGGTACTTCTGGATTTCCTGGTGTGAACACTGGTGTGCCTGTTTGTACTTTTCCTTGAAGTCCTGTGGATGTTGTATCTTTTCCTGTTGGTGTTACTTTTGTAACTGTAGGTTTATACTTGGCTGTTACAGATGTTCCATTCTTATCTACACGTTTAACCGTTACTTCTGGTGCTTCGCCTGAGAAGTCTTTATCCGGTGTAAATGTTACTGTACCATCTTTTGCTACTGTATATGTTCCGACTTTATCTACAGTCTTCGTGATGTTTCCATCTTCGAATGTTGCTGGTGACTCATCATCCATTGGTACTTCTGGGGCTCCAGGTGTGAACACTGGTGTTCCTGTTTGCACTTTTCCTTGAAGTCCTGTGGATGTTGTATCTTTTCCTGTTGGTGTTACTTTTGTAACTGTAGGTTTATACTTGGCTGTTACAGATGTTCCATTCTTATCTACACGTTTAACCGTTACTTCTGGTGCTTCGCCTGAGAAGTCTTTATCCGGTGTAAATGTTACTGTACCATCTTTTGCTACTGTATATGTTCCGACTTTATCTACAGTCTTCGTGATGTTTCCATCTTCGAATGTTGCTGGTGACTCATCATCCATTGGTACTTCTGGGGCTCCAGGTGTGAACACTGGTGTTCCTGTTTGCACTTTTCCTTGAAGTCCTGTGGATGTTGTATCTTTTCCTGTTGGTGTTACTTTTTCAACTGTTGGTTTATACTTGGCTGTTACAGATGTTCCATTCTTATCTACACGTTTAACCGTTACTTCTGGTGCTTCGCCTGAGAAGTCTTTATCCGGTGTAAATGTTACTGTACCATCTTTTGCTACTGTATATGTTCCGACTTTATCTACAGTCTTCGTGATGTTTCCATCTTCGAATGTTGCTGGTGACTCATCATCCATTGGTACTTCTGGGGCTCCAGGTGTGAACACTGGTGTTCCTGTTTGCACTTTTCCTTGAAGTCCTGTGGATGTTGTATCTTTTCCTGTTGGAAGAACTTCTACTACATTCGGTACATATTTTTGCTTAACGACTTTACCATTAGCATCTTCAACTTGTACTGTTACACCTTCAGGTTTCCCTTTGAATGTTTTCAACGGTGTAAATGTAATCACGCCATCTTTTAATTCATAAGTTCCAACATCTGGTACAGTAACTGTTGTCACTTTATCTCCAGCTGCATTCACTAAAGTTAAGGTATCTTCTTTGAAAGTAACTTTTTCGTGACCAGTGTCAAAGTTAACAGTTGTTTTATCTTCTTCATCTTTTTGATTGAAGACGATTGGAGATTTTTGAGCAAAGCCTTGTAATCCTGTAGTAGCTGAATCCTTACCTGTAGGATTTACTTCTGTAAATGTTGGTGTGTAAGTTGCTGTTGCTGGTGTTCCATTCGCATCTTTTACTTGTACAGTTGCCGCTGGAACTTCTCCTACAAATGATTTGTCAGTTGGAGTGAACTTCACTTCTCCAGTTGGTAGGCCACTTGGATCCTTCACAAGTGTGTAAGTACCAATTACTTTACCATCTTTACTTACTGTTAATGATTCTACTGGAGTTGTTCCATCTGTTCCTAATAGAGTCATCTTCGTTTTATCAATGGCTACAGGTGTGTTTTCTGTTCCTGGTTCTTTACCTGGTTTGAAGGTTACACTTCCTGTTTGTTCAACACCTTGTGGTCCTTCTGATGTTCCATTTTCAGCTGTTGGTACGATTGGTGTAATAACTGGTGTATACGTTGTAGTCGCTTCTGTTCCATTTGTATCTTTACCTTGAACGGTTACTGGTTTTAGTTTTCCAGCATAAGTTTTATCTGTTGGGGTAAATGTTACAACTGGTTTTCCATCTACGACTTTAATTGTATAGGTACCCACTTCTTTTGTTCCATCTTCTGACATTGCTGGAACTGTATCTAATGGTGTTTTACCTTCTTGTCCACCTAATAGTTTGTATGCATTTGGATCCATTGGTACTGATTTTTCTGCAGTTCCAATTGTTGCTTTACCTGGTGTGAAGGTTACTGGTGTTTCTTGTGTTGCACCTTGTACTTTTGTAGTTGTTGCTTCAGTTGCGCTTGGTGTTACTCCTACAACATTTGGTTTGTACGTAGCAGTTGCAACTGTTCCATTTTTATCTTTTCGTTCAATAGATACTGCTGTTGCTTCCCCTTTGAATGTTGGAAGTGGTGTGAATGTTACAACTCCATTGTCATCAATTGTATATGTTCCTTGGTTTTCAACTACAAGCGTTGTTACTTCTCTTTCGTCTCCAGTCTTACTTGGATCGATTAGTTTCGCTTTGCTTGTTGCTTCAAATGGTACAGATACTTCTTGATTATTAACAGTATTCTTACCTGGTGTAAATACTGGTGTTGCTGTTTGTACAGCACCTTGAATATCACTTGTTACTTGGTTATCACCTGATGGTACTGCAGCTTTTACAACTGGTGTATAAGTAGCTGTTGTTGGTGTTCCATTACCATCTTTTGCTTGTACTGTTGCTGGTACTGGTGTTCCTGAGAATCCTGGGTTTGGAGTAAAGGTAACTTTACCTGTTGCTGGTTCAATTGTATATGTTCCTACTTGTTGACCTTGGTCATCTTTTGCAGGAATTGTAGTATCAGCTACTGGTTGTCCATCTACTACTAATTTCGCAGGATTTGTTGCACTTACTGTCATCGGAATATTTTCATTTCCTGACTTGAAGCTTGGTGTTCCTGATTGTGGTGCACCTTGGATTCCTTCTGAACCTGCATTTGTTCCAACCGGTCTTACTTCAGTCACTGTAGGTGTATACGTAGTTTTCGCTACTTTACCATTAACGTCTTCTGCTTGAACACTTACTCCTGAAGCTTTTCCATGGAAGGTTGGTAATGGTGTAAATGTAATCACACCGTTATTTAATTCATATGTTCCTTCGTTTGGAACTGTTACACTTGTAACTTTTGCTCCATCAGCATTCACTAATGTTAATGTACTTGGAACTAAAGCTACTTTGTCATTTCCTTTATCGAAGTTTACAGTTGTATTATCTGCTTCATCTTTTTCATCTAAAACAACACGTGATGTTTGTGGTAATCCTTGGAATCCTGTAGTTTCTGATGGTTTAGATGTAGGATTTACTTCCGTAAATGTTGGTGTGTAAGTTGCTGTTGCTGGTGTTCCATTCGCATCTTTTACTTGTACAGTTGCCGCTGGAACTTCTCCTACAAATGATTTGTCAGTTGGAGTGAACTTCACTTCTCCAGTTGGTAGGCCACTTGGATCCTTCACAAGTGTGTAAGTACCAATTACTTTACCATCTTTACTTACTGTTAATGATTCTACTGGAGTTGTTCCATCTGTTCCTAATAGAGTCATCTTCGTTTTATCAATGGCTACAGGTGTGTTTTCTGTTCCTGGTTCTTTACCTGGTTTGAAGGTTACACTTCCTGTTTGTTCAACACCTTGTGGTCCTTCTGATGTTCCATTTTCAGCTGTTGGTACGATTGGTGTAATAACTGGTGTATACGTTGTAGTCGCTTCTGTTCCATTTGTATCTTTACCTTGAACGGTTACTGGTTTTAGTTTTCCAGCATAAGTTTTATCTGTTGGGGTAAATGTTACAACTGGTTTTCCATCTACGACTTTAATTGTATAGGTACCCACTTCTTTTGTTCCATCTTCTGACATTGCTGGAACTGTATCTAATGGTGTTTTACCTTCTTGTCCACCTAATAGTTTGTATGCATTTGGATCCATTGGTACTGATTTTTCTGCAGTTCCAATTGTTGCTTTACCTGGTGTGAAGGTTACTGGTGTTTCTTGTGTTGCACCTTGTACTTTTGTAGTTGTTGCTTCAGTTGCGCTTGGTGTTACTCCTACAACATTTGGTTTGTACGTAGCAGTTGCAACTGTTCCATTTTTATCTTTTCGTTCAATAGATACTGCTGTTGCTTCCCCTTTGAATGTTGGAAGTGGTGTGAATGTTACAACTCCATTGTCATCAATTGTATATGTTCCTTGGTTTTCAACTACAAGCGTTGTTACTTCTCTTTCGTCTCCAGTCTTACTTGGATCGATTAGTTTCGCTTTGCTTGTTGCTTCAAATGGTACAGATACTTCTTGATTATTAACAGTATTCTTACCTGGTGTAAATACTGGTGTTGCTGTTTGTACAGCACCTTGAATATCACTTGTTACTTGGTTATCACCTGATGGTACTGCAGCTTTTACAACTGGTGTATAAGTAGCTGTTGTTGGTGTTCCATTACCATCTTTTGCTTGTACTGTTGCTGGTACTGGTGTTCCTGAGAATCCTGGTTCTGGAGTAAATGTAACTTCTCCTGTTGCAGGATTAATGGTGTACAACCCAACTCTTTCTCCAGCTGCATTTTTAGCATCAATTTCTGTTGCTTCAATTGGTTGGTTATTAGCTGGATCTACTAATTTCGCAGGATTTGTTGCACTTACTGTCATCGGAATATTTTCATTTCCTGACTTGAAGCTTGGTGTTCCTGATTGTGGTGCACCTTGGATTCCTTCTGAACCTGCATTTGTTCCTACCGGTTTTACAGGCTTAATCATTGGAGTATACGTTGTTTGTACTTTTACGTTATTTGATCCTGTTGCTTGTACAGTTGCTGGCTCTACTTCACCTGTATAAGTTTTATCCGTAGGTGTAAATGTTACCTCTCCTGTTTGCGAATCAATTGTATATTTACCAATTACTTCTTGAGTATCCTTTTTATATGCTGGAATTGTATCAGTTTCTGTTTCATCTTTTACAAGTTTATAACTATTTGGTTTAACGGTAACTGTTTTTTCAACACCATTTACATCTACACTTTGTGGAGTAAATGTTGGAGTACCTTTTTGAACCAATCCTTGAACATTTGTAGATTCCGCTGGAGTTTTTTCTAACTCAATTGGAACAATAATTGGTTTGTACGAAGCTTTTGATGTCATTGTCGTACTATCATTATTTTCATTTAGGACTGTTATTGTTCCTTGTACTTCAATGGCAGGTACATCCCCTACATATGACGGTACTGGAGTAAATGTTACTTTTCCATTTGCATTAATAGTAAATGTTCCTTTGCCATCTACTGTTACAGAATTTGTTAGAGATTTAGTGATTGGATCTATCAATTTACGTTCTGTAACTACAGCATTTGTTACTCCTTTTGGAAGTTTAAATGTTGGCGTTGCTTCTTGTGGTAACCCTTGAATATTCGTTGTTGATTTATTTTCTGGTGTTACTTTTAGTGGCGTTACACTTGGTGTATAAGTCGCATCTTTTGTTTCGCCATTTTCGTCTGTCGCACGTACCGTAATTCCTGTTGTTGGTCCTGTAAATCCAGGTTTTGGAACAAATGTCACTTCTCCAGTTGCTTTATCAATACTGTATGTTCCTTGATTTTCTACTTCAACTTCCTCTACAGGTTTATTATTCGTTGGATCAACTAATTTGTATTCTGTAATACGAACACTTGAAGTAGAAATTGAGAATTCTGGTGTTCCAGTTTGTGTTTTCCCTTGTGGTGCTTCTGAAGTTTTATCCACACTTGACATTGTAACGTCAGTTACTGTTGGTGTGTACGTTGCTGTAGCAATTGTTCCGTTTTTATCAACACGTTTTACAGTTACTGCTGGAGCATCTCCTACAAAGTTTTTATCTGGCGTAAAGGTTACTGTTCCGTCTTTTGCTACTGTATAAGTACCTTTTCCTGCTATAACAACTTTTCCATCTTGATCAGCACCTTCTAAAGTTGCTGGTACTTCATCATCCATTGGAACTTCAGGTACTCCACCATTGAATACAGGTTTACCAGTTTGTACTTTACCTTGTAATCCACTTGAAGTAGTGTTTGTACCTGTTGGTGTTACTTGAGTTACTGTTGGTACATATTTTTTCGTAACAGGTTTTCCATTTTCGTCTTCAATTTGAACCGTTACCCCTTCAGGAGTTCCATGATAACTTGGAAGTGGCGTAAATGTAATCACATTGTCTTTTAATTCATACGTTCCAACATCAGGTACAGTAATTGTCTTAACTTTTTCATTACCATTCAATAATGTTAATGTATCTGGTTTTAAGGCAACTTTTTCATTACCAGTGTCAAAGTTTACTGTTTTTCCATCTTCTTCATCTTTTTGATTGAAGACAATTGGAGATTTTTGAGCAAACCCTTGTAATCCAGTAGTTGCTGAGTCCTTACCTGTTGGTGTTACTTCAGTTACTGTTGGTGTGTAAGTTGTTTCAACTTTTGTACCATTCGCATCTTTGATTTGAACTCTGACAGCAGTTGCCGTTCCTACAAATGTTTTCTTCGGTGTAAATGTAATAGTCTTACTTGCTTTATCTAATACATACTCACCATCATTCGTTGTAAGAGATGTTACTTCATTAGTTCCATCTAACAATGTTAGCGTACTTGCATCTAACTCAACTCGTTCTCCATTAGCACCTACTTGACTTCCTTTGTTGAAGTTCACAGTTTTATCTTTATCGACACTGTTTTCTGGTGTATCTAATAGGATTGAAGAAGTTTGTTTTTTACCTTGTACATCACTTGTGGCAGATTTTTCTGCTGTTGGTGTGACTGGTGTAATGATTGGTGTATAAGTTGTTTCTACTTTTACCCCATTTGATCCAGTTGCTTGTACAGATACTGGTGCCACTTCACCTGAATAAGTTTTATCCGATGGTGTAAATGTTACTTGTCCTGTCGCTGAATCAATTGTGTACGTACCAATTTGTTCTCTTGTTCCAGCTTTATATGCTGGAAGTGTAGTATTTTCTACTCCATCTTTTACTAGTTTATAGCTATTTGCTTGAACACTAATTGTTTTTGGTGTTCCATCTACATCTACAGTTTTTGGTTTGAACGCTGGTGTTCCTGTTTGTACAAAACCTTGTAAGTTTGTTGATGTTGCTGGTTCTTTATCAATCTCAGCCGATACAATAATTGGTTTGTAGGTCGTAGTTGAAGGAATTGTTGTACTTTCATTTTTATCATTTGTAATAGTTACAGTTGCTTTTACTGTAATTGGATCTACATCGCCTTTGTATGTTGGAAGTGGTGTGAAGGTTACTTTTCCATTTCCATCAATGGTGAATGTTCCTTTTCCTTCTACTGTTACTCTGTCTTTTTCTGTTTGATCAGCAGGGTCAACTAGTTTACGACTTGTAACTGTAACGTTATTTGATTCAGCTGGAACTGGGAATGTTGGTGTTCCTTCTTGAGTTTCCCCTTGGATATTTGTTGTTGTTACAGGTTGTGGAGTTATTGTTAATGCAGTTACTGTTGGTTTATATTTCGCATCTTTTGTTTCTCCGTTTTCATCAGTAGCCTGCACTGTGATTCCAGTTGCTGGCCCTGTGAAACCTGGTTTCGGAATGAAAGTTACTTCCCCAGTCGTTGGATTAATACGATAGGTTCCTTGGTCTGGAACTTCAATTTCATTTCCTTCTACTGGTGTATTTCCAGTTGGATTTAACAATTTATATCCTGTAATACGCACGTCTGGAGTTGAAACTGTAAATGTTGGAGTTCCTGTTTGTGTTTTCCCTTGTGGTGCAGAAGACTCTTTATCCACACTTGTCATTGTAACGTCAGTTACTGTTGGCGTATAAGTCGTTTCAACTTTTGTACCATTCACGTCTTTGATTTGAACTTTTACAGGTGTAGCTGGTCCTACAAAGTTTTTGTTTGGAGTAAACGTAATAGTTCTATTTGTTTTATCTAACTCATATTTACCATCGTTTGTTGTAAGAGTAGGTACTTCAGCTCCTGCATCATTCAACAATGTTAGTGTATTTGGATCTAATTCAACCTGTTCGCCATTGTTACCTCGTTCAGCTCCCTTGTTGAAGTTCACAGTTTTATCTTTATCAGTATCTGTTTCTACTGTATCCAACACAATTCTTGATACTTGTTTCTTACCTTGAACGTCTGTTGTTGCTGATGGTTCTTTTGTTGGTGTTACTGGAGTGATACTTGGTGTATAGGTTGTTTGTACTTTTACTCCATTTGATCCAGTTGCTTGTACATCTACTGGTGCTACTGCTCCTGTATAAGTCTTATCTGTTGGTGTAAATGTTACTTGTCCTGTCGCTGGATTGATTGTATAGGTACCAATTTGTTCAGATGTTCCTGCTTTATAGGCTGGAAGTGATTCGCTTTCTGCTCCATCTTTTACTAGTTTGTAGCTATTTGCTTGAACACTAATTGTTTTTTGCACTCCATCTACTTCAATTGTCTTCGGTGTAAATGTTGGTGTTCCTGTTTGTACTAAACCTTGTAAGTTTGTTGATGTCGCTGGTGCTTTATCAATCTCAGCTGCTACGATAATTGGTTTGTAAGAAGCTGTTGATGTAATAGTTGCACTTTCGTTTTTAGCGTTTGTTACTGTTACAGTTGCTTTTACCGTAATTGGTGGGACATCTTCTTTATAAGTTGGAACTGGTACGAATGTTACTTTACCATTTCCATCAATCGTGAATGTTCCTTTTCCTGCTAGTGTTACGCTGTCTTTTTCTGTTTGATCAGCTGGATCCACTAGTTTACGACTAGTCACAGTTGCATTCGTTGATTCAGTAGGAATCGTGAATGTTGGTGTTTCTTCTTGAGTTACACCTTGGATATTAGTCGTTGTTTTATCTCCTGGAGTTACTGCTAGCGCATTTACTGTTGGAGTATATTTCGCTTCTGCTGTTTCTCCATTTTCATCTGTTGCTTGTACAGAAATTCCAGTTGCTGGTCCTGTAAATCCTGGTTTTGGAATGAAAGTTACTTGTCCATTTGCTGGATTAATACGATAGGTTCCTTGGTCTGGAACTTCAATTTCATTTCCTTCTACTGGTGTATTGCCATTTGGATTTAACAATTTGTATCCTGTAATACGCACTTCTGGACTTGAAATAGTAAACGTTGGTGTTCCTGTTTGTGTTTGTCCTTGCGGTGCTGAAGTAGTTGCAGGATCACCTTTCATTGTAATATCAGTTACTGTTGGTGTGTAAGTTGTTTCAACTTTTGTACCATTCGCATCTTTAATTTGAACTTTAACTGGTGTTGCCGTTCCAACAAATGTTTTCTTCGGTGTAAATGTAATAGTTTTACTTGCTTTATCTAAAACATATTCCCCATCATTCGTTGTAAGAGATGTTACTTCAGTAGTTCCGTCTAACAATGTTAAGGTATTGGCATCTAATTCAACACGTTCTCCATTAGCCCCTACTTGACTTCCTTTATTGAAGTTCACAGTTTTATCTTTATCGACACTGTTTTCTGGTGTATCTAATAGGATTGAAGAAGTTTGTTTTTTACCTTGTACATCACTTGTGGCAGATTTTTCAGCTGTTGGCGTGACTGGTGTAATGATTGGTGTATAAGTTGTTTCTACTTTTACTCCATTTGATCCTGTTGCTTGTACAGATACTGGTGCTACTTCACCTGAATATGTTTTATCCGATGGTGTGAAGGTCACTTGTCCTGTCGCTGAATCAATTGTATACGTACCAATTTGGTCTCTTGTTCCAGCTTTATAGGCTGGAAGTGTAGTATTTTCTACTCCATCTTTTACAAGTTTATAGCTATTTGCTTGAACACTAATTGTTTTTGGTGTTCCATCTACATCTACAGTTTTTGGTTTGAACGCTGGTGTTCCTGTTTGTACAAAACCTTGTAAGTTTGTTGATGTTGCTGGTTCTTTATCAATCTCAGCCGATACAATAATTGGTTTGTAGGTCGTAGTTGAAGGAATTGTTGTACTTTCATTTTTATCATTTGTAATAGTTACAGTTGCTTTTACTGTAATTGGATCTACATCGCCTTTGTATGTTGGAAGTGGTGTGAAGGTTACTTTTCCATTTCCATCAATGGTGAATGTTCCTTTTCCTTCTACTGTTACTCTGTCTTTTTCTGTTTGATCAGCAGGGTCAACTAGTTTACGACTTGTAACTGTAACGTTATTTGATTCAGCTGGAACTGGGAATGTTGGTGTTCCTTCTTGAGTTTCCCCTTGGATATTTGTTGTTGTTACAGGTTGTGGAGTTATTGTTAATGCAGTTACTGTTGGTTTATATTTCGCATCTTTTGTTTCTCCGTTTTCATCAGTAGCCTGCACTGTGATTCCAGTTGCTGGCCCTGTGAAACCTGGTTTCGGAATGAAAGTTACTTCCCCAGTCGTTGGATTAATACGATAGGTTCCTTGGTCTGGAACTTCAATTTCATTTCCTTCTACTGGTGTATTTCCAGTTGGATTTAACAATTTATATCCTGTAATACGCACGTCTGGAGTTGAAACTGTAAATGTTGGAGTTCCTGTTTGTGTTTTCCCTTGTGGTGCAGAAGACTCTTTATCCACACTTGTCATTGTAACGTCAGTTACTGTTGGCGTATAAGTCGTTTCAACTTTTGTACCATTCACGTCTTTGATTTGAACTTTTACAGGTGTAGCTGGTCCTACAAAGTTTTTGTTTGGAGTAAACGTAATAGTTCTATTTGTTTTATCTAACTCATATTTACCATCGTTTGTTGTAAGAGTAGGTACTTCAGCTCCTGCATCATTCAACAATGTTAGTGTATTTGGATCTAATTCAACCTGTTCGCCATTGTTACCTCGTTCAGCTCCCTTGTTGAAGTTCACAGTTTTATCTTTATCAGTATCTGTTTCTACTGTATCCAACACAATTCTTGATACTTGTTTCTTACCTTGAACGTCTGTTGTTGCTGATGGTTCTTTTGTTGGTGTTACTGGAGTGATACTTGGTGTATAGGTTGTTTGTACTTTTACTCCATTTGATCCAGTTGCTTGTACATCTACTGGTGCTACTGCTCCTGTATAAGTCTTATCTGTTGGTGTAAATGTTACTTGTCCTGTCGCTGGATTGATTGTATAGGTACCAATTTGTTCAGATGTTCCTGCTTTATAGGCTGGAAGTGATTCGCTTTCTGCTCCATCTTTTACTAGTTTGTAGCTATTTGCTTGAACACTAATTGTTTTTTGCACTCCATCTACTTCAATTGTCTTCGGTGTAAATGTTGGTGTTCCTGTTTGTACTAAACCTTGTAAGTTTGTTGATGTCGCTGGTGCTTTATCAATCTCAGCTGCTACGATAATTGGTT
This sequence comes from uncultured Streptococcus sp., assembly GCF_963521865.1. Lineage (GTDB taxonomy): Bacteria > Bacillota > Bacilli > Lactobacillales > Streptococcaceae > Streptococcus. The sequence goes on along the minus strand of NZ_CAUQWY010000012.1, from coordinate 4,545 downwards.
TGTAAGAAGCTGTTGATGTAATAGTTGCACTTTCGTTTTTAGCGTTTGTTACTGTTACAGTTGCTTTTACCGTAATTGGTGGGACATCTTCTTTATAAGTTGGAACTGGTACGAATGTTACTTTACCATTTCCATCAATCGTGAATGTTCCTTTTCCTGCTAGTGTTACGCTGTCTTTTTCTGTTTGATCAGCTGGATCCACTAGTTTACGACTTGTCACAGTTACATTCGTTGATTCAGTAGGAATCGTGAACGTTGGTGTTCCTTCTTGAGTTTCCCCTTGGATATTTTTCGTTGTCTTATCTCCTGGAGTTACTGCTAATTCAGTTACTGTTGGTACATATTTTTTCGTAACAACTTTTCCATTTTCGTCTTCAACTTGAACAGTTACTCCTTCAGCTGTTCCATGGTAGGCTGGCGCAGGTGTAAATGTAATCGCATTGTCCACTAATTCGTAAGTTCCGACATTCGGTACAGTAATAGACTTCACTTTATCTGTACCATTTAGTAATGTAAGAGTTTCTGGTTTTAATGCTACTCTTTCATGACCTGTATCAAAGTTTAGAGTTTTTCCATCCTCCTCATCTCTTTGATTGAAGACAATTGGTGATTTTTGTGTAAGTCCTTGTGCTCCTGAAGTTGCTGAATCTTTACCTGTTGGAGTAACTTCGATCACTGTTGGTGTATACGTTGTTTCAACTTTTGTACCATTCGCATCTTTGATTTGAACTCTTACAGCAGTTGCTTGTCCAACAAATGTTTTCTTCGGTGTAAATGTAATCGTTTTGCTTACTTTATCTAATACATACTCACCTTGATCTGTTGTGACTGTATTTGTTTCAGCTCCTGAAGTAGTTAGTAATGTTAATGTTTCTTTATCTAATTCAACATGTTCTCCAGCGTTACTCACTTCTGGACTTTTATCAAAGTTAACCGTTTGATTTTTATCGGCATTATTTTCTACTGTATCAAAGACGATTCTTGATACTTGTGCTTTCCCTTGAACATCTCTAGTTGTTGACGCTTCTGCAGTTGGAGCTACTGGGATAATTCTTGGAGTATACGTAGCTTCTTTAGTAACTGTAACATCATTATCATCTTTATCATGAGCTACAACAACTGGAACAGACACTCTGACAGGTTTCACTTCACCTTTATAATCAATATTAGGTGTAAATGTTACTTCTCCTGTTTCCGGAGCTATCTTATACGTACCGACTTTATTGTTATTTGGATCTAAGGCATCTACAATCGCAGAGTCTGCAAGAGTATTCGTTCTAGGATCAATCAGTCTTGCTGGATGTTTAGCTGATGCTGTAACCGGAGTATCCGAAGTTTCAACATTAAATGTAGGTTTGCCTTTTTGTGCGAATCCTTGGATATTTCTACTTTCCGCATGATTAGGAGTTGGTTCTACAGTAGGTATTCTTACTTCTGGAACGTATAATCCATCCATCGTATTTAAGACATCATTTACATTCGGAGCAACAGCTTCATCACTTGTTCCCCAGTCTGTTGTTGTTCTGTTCGTATCTTGACGACGAATTGTAAATCCGTGCGCTTTTCCTACAAAGCCTTTTGCTGGAGTAAATTCTACATCGACATCTTTTCCATTTGGTGTAAACTTATAGGTCCCTTGTCCTCTTACAGTATAGGTATTCTCATCTGATAAAGTGACTTTTTCTCCAGTTTTATTGTTAATATATACTGGTGGTACAGTAGTATCGATTTCCGCATTGACATCATCTTGTGTATAAATATATTTACCTTTTGGAGTGAAATGAACGGTTGTACGTTGAATTTCTACATTAGTCCCAATTGTCGCATTTCCAATTGTAGTTTTCTTCTCTCCTTTAGGTGGGTGAGTAATCTTCGCATTAAAGTCTTCTACTTCCCCAGAGAATGCTAGTCCTGTCGGTTTTTCAATTTCTTCTCTACTTGTTGCAATACGAACCCTAGTACCAGCTTGAAGTAACTGTCCTGCGTCTTTTTGTGTTTTATTTGTAAAATGTAATTTTACATCGCCATCTTGTGTAATTTCGGCAATATCCGAAGCTTCATCTGAATCAAACTGTCCATTATTATTAAAATCAATCCATGAACGAACATATGCTTTTTCAGCACCACCTGTGTGTGCCTGAATATTTAAGGTATAATACCCAGCACTTGAAACATTTGCTTTGATAATATTTCCTTCGCTACCTTTTAAACTATCAGGAAGTAATTGATTAATCCCTTCGTCTGCTGCATCAGTATCATCATCACCGTGCCAGTTTTTAGGGGTACCAGTATCCGCATCAGGTCTTTCAGACCCTAAATATGGTTGTTTTACTACGGCACCAGTCAATCCATCTCTCGTATTCATCGTGTGGGTTGCTTCACCATAGGTTGCGGGAGCATCTCCCTCATCAATAGGCGCTACCCCCATCATGGCTGCTTGTGAACCAGTTGAGAAAACGTACATCCCCACTTCTGTTGCATTTTTTGTCATTACTACTGGCACACTATAACTCCTAGCTGTAAGACCAGGACCAAATACACCAGTCCCTAGACCACCTGTTTCTTGATCTGGGTTAGTAAAGAATTTAGGCACTATCTTATTACCATTTCCTGCATCGTAAATAGCATTATCATTTACATCATTACCCTCTGAATCCGGAAGACCTTTATAAGCATCTGTATAATAATTTAATGGTTTATATCTGCGAGCATCTCCTCTATTTTTCTCTAAGTCAATAATTTGTTGCCATCCACTACCATTAGTTGTAAAGGTAATTCTTTCTCCACGGTTTGCACTTTCTGCATCGGTCATTACTACCGCTGGACGAACGGGATTCCCTTTATAAGTACCACTAACTTCAAATTGAATCCCAATATTGGCTCCAGTACTCTCTGCTATAATAGAGGTTTTTCTTCCATTCGTATTAATACCATTATCTCTAATCTCAGACCAACGGTCCTGAGCTTGTGCGGTAACTCTTACACCAGCGTTGTTATCCCGTCTATTAATAAGTCCATTAGTTGCATTTGGGTTAAAGGTTGCTTTTTCTTCTGGTGTTGCATTATTTGCTTCCATACGCTTTCTATAAATTTCTGTCGCTTGGAATGGTTTTAAGGATTTAACCTTCAACTTAATGCGGTAGTTAGGCATAATTTCTTTTTCATAAATTGAGCCTTCTTTTAAATATACATTTCCATTTACTATATCAACATTTGACCAATTTCTTGTATCTGAAAAGTCTAACCATGCAATTTGTTTTGCAAGTCCTTCCGCTACTTTTCTCTCTGTATAAGGAGGTCTTGTAACTGCTGGTGTGTCTGTAGCATCTACTACATCTGCTCCAACCCCTGTAGTTGTAGAAGTTGCTGTTGTGTCTTCCCCTATTCTGAAACCAGTTCCTTCTTCCATTTTTTTACCATTACGACTGTCTTGGTTTTTATTTTCTTTTGAAACTGCTTCCGCCTTAATTGATTTTAGAATAGTAGTTAATGAACTAATTTCTTTTGCTTTCGCATCTACCTCTTTTTGAGTAGTATCTAAAGCTTCTAGGTATTGTTTAGCTTCTGCAACCAGTTTTTCAGCATTTTGGATTTGAGAGGCTTGTTTTTTATTCCCTCGAATACGTTCTAGTTGAGCTTCCAAATCTGCTAATTTGTCTCTCAACGTAGATGAGTTGACAATTTCTTTGTCTACTTTGTTGACCTTATTTTCTGGTACTTCCTTAGTTGCAGGAGTTTCCTTCATTGCAGGAATTTCCTTAGTGCTAGGAGTTTCATTAGTTTCGGCCACTTGAGGGCTTGTTGCTGGAACGGTTTCTTCTCTCGTTCCAGATTTTGGTGTTTCTGTACCTACTTCTGGAGCCTTTTCTTGTTTTGGTTCAGTCGCAACCTCTACCTTATTCGCAGATTGAGGCGTATCTCCAGCCTTGGGTATTACCGTGGTCGTCGCCTCAGTCTTTTGCTCATCAGCGTTTACCTGATCTAAATTGTAACCAAATAAAAACCCTGTACCAACCAATACACTTGCCGCACCAACTTTTAACTTTTTGATAGAATATTTTTCATATTTATTCCCACAAAAATAACGATGATCTTTTTGCTGTCTAGATAATTTAAACATAGCTTTCCACCTTATATATATATATATATATGCACTGTAAGTAGGCATATATTCCTTTATACATTATATCACGTTCTTAATAAAAACATTAACATTTATTACTTTTTTTTATTGTTTGAAATATGTTGCCAAATCAGTTAGTAAATAACAAAATAAAACTAGTAAAAAGCTTCATAAATCTACAGTTTATAAGATACAGATAGATAGAAAAGACTGGAGTGATATCTTCCAAAATTGCCAAGGAAGTCCAGCAACCATTATTGTTATCAGTTTATTAAAAGCTAATACTCTTCGAAAATCTCTTCAAACCACGTCAACGTCGCCTTGCCGTATGTATGGTTACTGACTTCGTCAGTTCTATCCACAACCTCAAAGCTGTGCTTTGAGCTGACTTCGTCAGTTCTATCCACAACCTCAAAGCTGTG
>NZ_CAUQWY010000011.1:0-49097 GCF_963521865.1 uncultured Streptococcus sp. | reverse complement strand
TAATAGATACCTCAAAGATAGTATAATACAAATAGACATTATTTTCAAATATTTAGAAATAATATTTAATTAATTTGATTATTTCTAAGTATTTAGAAATAACATCTGGAACTGTTTAAATATCTTCAGGATAGAAAAAGAAATTGTCCAGGAACGAAGAAACTGTATATTTGTTGTTAAACTGTACATCATCTATATGATACAGTAGTTCATATTTCTCAATTACATAAGCTCCGAAAACTAAAAAAGTGATAACCCTTTGATAACCTCTCGATTTTAAAAAGGGTTATATATGTAAGAATTGAGGATTTATCTCTCAAAAGAACTTGAGTTTAGTTATAATTTACCATAAATATCATGATGTAGAAAAAACCAGGTCTTAAGAAAGCTCGTAAAGCATCACAATTCTCAAAACGTTAATCAATACGATTATATCAACGTTTCAAAGCACTCAAAGGTTTGCCCTATGGGTGCTTTTTTCTATACTTTCTAAAAAGTTTGCCCTAAAATTACCCTACTTATTTTTAAGATGTTGGTAGGCAACTTGTCCAGCAGATAATGGAACTATGTTTGAAGTATTAACATAAGTCTTAGTTGTAACGGTATCGCTATGAGTTAATGCTTCAGAAATGGCTTCTAAGCTCATTCCTGCTTTTTTAGCAAGTGTCGCTCCTGTATGTCGTAATTTATGAGGTGTAGCATGTGCCAGCTCTTTATGTCGCTTTCTGATGCTTTTCATTTTATTGTTTAGATAGTCGGCATGTAAAGGCTTGTTGATGTTTCCTTTTGTGTCGATATATGTAAAAATAAATTGTTCTGGATTGCTGATGATGCCAAACTTTGCTAGTTCGTATTTTTGTTGCTCTTTCCAAGAGGTAAGAAGTTGAAGTAAGTCATTAGAAATAGAGAAAATAGTTTTCTTATTTCCCTTAGTAGATTTCACTTGTCCATATCTATCTAAAGCTTAAATTAGCTGAATCTGTGATTTTGAAAAATCGATATGTTTCCATTGAAGAGCATAGGTTTCAGATTTTCTATCGCCTAAGAAAAAAGTGAGATAAAATAGGACATAATCTTTAAGGGTTACTTTATCATTCTCTAAATCTTCTTGAAATGCTGAGAACCATTCTTGGAGTTGTTCATGAGTTAGATATAAATCTTGCTCTCTCTTTGACTCTGCAAGTTGAATCTTTTTAGTAGCCTTTATTCTTCTTAATATTTTCGCAACTTTATTAGCTTCGATATACTCAAGTTCTTTTGCCTAGTCAAAGATAGAATGAACGGCACCTCAAAAGCTAGATTTTTTCTGTCTAACTTTTGGGGTGCAGTTCAATAATCATTCTGTTTTATAGATACTAAGACATCCATATAAATTTATGGATGTTTTTTATTTGTAGCAGAAAAAGAGAAGACCAGCCGGTCTTCTCTTGGGGGAACTAGAATCATTGAAAAGAATTAAGTAAAGATTTTAATTAGTCTTTTAAATTCTTTTGGAAGATGAGTAGAGACAATACTGAAGTAATAGCAGCCAAGAATAAGAAGGCATTTGCTTCTTGCTCTCCAGTTTCTGGGAGTTGTTTTTCCTTGTCTTGTTTAACCATAGTAGCAACAGGTGTTTTTCCATCTTTTCTTGGTGAATCTTCTGTTACAACTATAGGAGCTAGTTTTTCAGTTTCTCTAGGTAGAACATACTTAGGGAGAGTCACAACTGGTGGAGTATCTGTTCCTACAGAACTTTGTTTAGTCCCGACTTCAATCACTCTGTCTTTAGCTGGAGTTGATTCAGTTTGGACCACCTTACGATTGCTACCGTCTACTTCGACGTACTCAATTAGTAGGCCGTCTTTACCTTCTGCTAGAACATTTTCTTTTCCTTTATCTAAGTTTGGATTTTCGCGGCGGATAGTCTTGAATGGTACTGCCTTCTTAACAATATCCAAACTTGGGAATTGGAAGACAAGCTCTTTAACCCCTTCTTCAGGACTTGAAGAAGTAATTGGTTTTTCAGGCTGTTTTGGTTCAACTGGTTGTTCTGGTTGGCTAGGTTGCAATTGCTTGATTTGTTCAAGAGCAGTATTGAGAGCTTTGTTGACGTCTTCTTGAGTCTTCGCTTCTTGGATAGCTGCGATTGCTTTATCAGTAATTTCAACTAATTTCTTCTTAGCATCGTTGTTAGTACCGAGTTTAGCCACTTTTTTCTCGATAGCTTCAGTCAAGCTAGCCATGGCCTTATCATAATTGATTTCTGGTTGTTTTGGTTCAACTGGTTGTTCTGGTTGGCTAGGTTGCAATTGCTTGATTTGTTCAAGAGCAGTATTGAGAGCTTTGTTGACGTCTTCTTGAGTCTTCGCTTCTTGGATAGCTGCGATTGCTTTATCAGTAATTTCAACTAATTTCTTCTTAGCCTCGTTGTTAGTACCGAGTTCAGCCACTTTTTTCTCGATAGCTTCGGTCAAGCTAGCCATAGCCTTATCGTAATTGATTTCAGGCTGTTCAGGCTGTTTCGGTTCAACTGGTTGTTCTGGGTCTGTTTCGTCTTCAGGTTTTTGATAATTTTCATCTTTGCTAAGAATATCTTGCAAAGCAGTGACTGTTGACATCACATCTTGTACATTTATCGTATCAGAACTTAATTGTGCAGTGAGTTTATCAAGATTAGACTTGAACGCTTGGCGTGCAATTGCAGTATCTTTCAATCCAGCAGGATTAAAGTTAGACAAATCTTCTTTCCATTTAGAGATAGATTGAAGGATTTCTGCTTTGCTGTATAGCTCGCTTCCTTCGCCCTGTGTAATGAATTGATCCACTTGCATAGCGATTTTTTTGGACAAATCATTCTTTTCAGGGTCTAGTTGTAGTGTTACTGCGTGCAAGTTTTCATCAAGTCCTTTTAGATTGACTAGAGTCTGGTCGCCTTGACGTTTAGCGGCATGACCGCTAAAGTATTTCTTGCCATCAATAATGGATGCATTTCCCATTCCATCTTGATAGGTGACTTCCTTACCGTCAAGGAATACTTTATAGACACCATGACCTGGGTCAACAAATCCTTTGATTTCTAAGCCTGTACCATAGAAATAAGCAGTCACAGTTGTCTTTTTCTTTTGATCCTCTGTCAGATGTCCAAATGATACCCATGATTCAGTGTTTTGGTATTTACCAGAAGAGTTGGTTTCGTGTCTCCATCCAGGACTATAATCTAATTGGCTAGCCTGGTCGTCATAATTTGTCTGATTCGTCTTCAATAAATCAGCTTTCATTACTCGAATAGTTGCGTCGGTAGTAAAACCGAGTAGGGCACCATTAGACGCAGAAGTGAGTTTGGCTTTGAAGTCAAAGATTGAGTCAGCTTGTTCGGTGAAGTCGATAGTTGGAATGGTAACAGTTTTCTCTGTTTCACCATCTGCAAAGGTCACATCTTGAGTTGTATCTTGGTAAACCTTACCGTGAACACCTGTTCCAGGTTCTGTAATGAAGCGAACGGTAGCAGCTCCCTTGCTTCCACCAACACGCTTAATTGTAACAGTCACAGGTTTTCCTTTTTCGACATCGTAAGAAGTTGCTTCAAGCTCAAACATACCCTTGCTGTTATTGTTTAGAGTGTAGATTCCTTCTGTAGCAATTGGTTCACCTGTTTTGTTAACGAGAGTAATAGTGTGTTCTCCAGGCGCCAAATCACCAGTTTCGTAAACTTTTTGGCTACGTTTACGGCTACTGTTCTTGGTTTGTACATCTGCAACTTTTTGACCATCCACGTATACAGACATTTCACCATGGTTTGGATCGACTGTTGATACAACATAAGCCTTGGTTCCTGTGAAACGGTAGGTGACTTTGGCGTCTTTCTTGTTGGTCCACATAGAAGTACCTCGGATACCTTCCGATTCATTGTACCAAGTTGTACCTTCCTTGTCAGCCGTTGTATTTGAGTGGTATTCTAGTCCAAGAGGATATCCATCATTCTTTTCGATAGTGCTTGGAGTTTTATAGACTGAGAAGTTGGTTAGGATTGGTGTGGCTTGTGAGTCAGTAATCGTAACTCGGATTTTTTGTGCTTCTACAGGTTGACCCTGGATTAAACGACGATAGCCTACGGTTGAACCTTCACCATATGGAACCCAACGTCCGTTGATTTCGACTTCAATTTTGAATCCAGAAATACGTTGTCCTTTAGCAATATCTTCTTTTAGTTCAACGACGTCAAAACGTCTCTTTTGTCCTAAATCAACTGTGAAACTACCAGTCGTAGCATCATTTGAAAGTGCCCAGCTAGTATCATCTTTACCGTCTGTAAGGTGGCTTTCTTTGTAGAGATGGTTCTGACGAGTCGAGCTTGCTGTTACAGTCGCACCTTTGGCAAAATCAGTCGCATACATTTGATCTAGAGTCGCTTTGAATTCTTTCAAGCGAGCCACGTCAGCATCTGCGAATTTACCTTCTTTGTTTGGTGGAATGTTGAGAAGAAGTGGCGTTCCACGACCAACAGATTTGAAGTAGATATCCATCAATTCTTTGAGGGATTTTGGTTGCTGGTTATCGTGGTAGAACCAGCCAGAGCGGATAGAAACATCTGCTTCTCCTACAGAGTACATATCTCCGTCAGGGTCACCGTGGTTGAGGTATTCGTTCTTAACATTTTCGGTGATGTTGGCTTTCTTGACCTTATGCCATACAGGGTCACCGGCGATACCACGCTCATTCCCAATCCAACGGATACTTGTTGGTTCGGCAGAGAAGATAGCGATATCTCCTTCAGCTTCCTTGATGTATTTGAACCACTCATCAAAAGTGTAGGTTACTTTTTGGGCACCGCTACCGCGTGCTCCATCCATCCAGACTTCGATAAATTTACCCTTATTACCGTATTTTGGATTACCAAGGATTTCTTTTAGTTGATTGAGGTAGTATTCGTTGTATTCTTTTTGAGTAGCTACCTTATATTTAGGGCTATTAACATCCCATGGTGATAGGTAAACACCCATGTTCATATCGTATTTAGTAGCAGATTTAGAGATTTCTTCTAAAAGGTCACCCTTTCCATCTTTCCATGGACTTGCAGCTACGGTATGATTTGTATATTTAGATGGGTAAATAACGAAACCGTCGTGGTGTTTGACAACCATAATAGTGCGTTTAAAGCCAGTTTCCTTGAGAGTACGGATCCATTGGTCTGTATCTAAGTTAGTTGGATTGAAGTTTTTAGGATCCTCATTTCCATGTCCCCATTCAGAATTAGTATAAGTATTCATACCATAGTGGATGAAGGCAGCTAATTCTTCTTTGTGATAATCAAGTTGAGCCTTGCTTGGAAGCGGACCGTGATTTCCGATTTCTGTTTCTTTATCTTCTGGATGAGCAACAGGTAAAACATTTGAAGTCGGATTAGAGCTAGCAGAGATTTTTTCGTATTCAAAGACGATATCATTCACACCCTTGTGCTGGATGCTGGCTTCTAAGTGTGGAGTGATTGCGCGGTAGCCTGCGATTTCTTTTGCTTCAAAAGTGTTTACAAAAGAAACCTCGTATTCTTTTCCGTCGTTATTATCAGTAGTTACATCTGCTAATTCTTGCTCTGAGCCTTTCAAACGATAATGAATGGCAAATGAACCTTTATTCACTTTATAAACCACCTTGATGATCCGTGTTCCTGGAGCTGTTTTGCTGACGACGTTGTAAGTCCACTCATCTTTGAGTTGCTTGTTGATTTCGACACCATCAATAGAAACAATCTGGTATTTCTCTTGATTTTTTGTATAGAAGTCGGTTTTAGCAATTTCTTTTTTGAAGTCATAGTCAAAAGCTGTTCCAACTTCAGTCTTTTCAACGAAAGTATCATCAGTCTTGATTGGATTACCAGTTTCATCTACGTGTTGAACCACTACACGTCCGTAATCGATTCCTTTAATGAGTGTCGCAACACCATTTTCATCGAAAGAATATTGATTTTCACCAATAACAGCAGTTTTATTTCTGAACATTTCTCCTTCAGGAGTAAAGTAATATCGTTTCCCGTTATCACCTTGGTACCAACCTTTGACACCATATTTTGCGATAATATCTTTTACCCATTTGACTTGCTCAGGTGAGAGGACAATCCCACCACCGAAACGGTCTTTGTCAGGGATGCCGTTTTCAATTGTGCCGTGTTGGTGAACACCGACTACTTTACCATCACCGTTGATAATACCAGCACCTGAAAGGCCTGAAACAGAAGTCATATGATAGGTGATGCCTTTTGAGCCTTTATCATCATAATTATCAACAGATTTCACGACACCATCAGCCTTGTAAAGTTGACCAACGACAATTGGTTTTTTGAGCTCTGGTGAGCTTGAATCGGTTGGATACCCAATCGTGCTGACAGGATCCCCTGGTTGATAGGTTTTGTTTTCTGCCAAGGGAACAAAGGTAGCAGCTTTATTTGGACTAGCGATTTGAAGAGGAACAGGTGCTACAACAGCAGCCAAGTCATTTTGATATCCTTTTCCAAATTCTTTCTTGTTCCAAAAATGAATATCTTCTTCTTTGAAGAGAGTAGTATTACCCGTTACAGGTTGAGAATTGCGAACAGCAGAATTAGAACCGAGGTTATAGTAAAACTTAGCAGAATCTCCACCTCGAATATGTCCTTCTTTTGTATCACGGTCTGATTCTAAAAAGTTGTGAGCGACAGTCAAGATGACATTTGGCGCCACAAAAATACCAGAACCAGACACGATATAGCGTTGGGAACCACCGTTGTAAATAGTGTAAATCATACTAGCAGCAGTAGCAGGTTGTCCTTCATAAGGGACGTGCTTCAAATCTAGACCACCGTTGATGATCGCACGATTACCATTTTCAACTTCTTTTGGAAGTTCTTCCTTGTTTTTTAGAATGCTTTCTGTCTCAACTTTAGGGCTATCCTTCTTGTCTACGATTGCTGAAGTATCTATGTTTTTCACGGGCGTGTCAGGATAAGCTTGATCGTGGATTTCTTCAGGAAGTAAGTCAGTAGTCGTAGTCTTAGTATCTGCTACAGATTTTTCTTCTGCTGGTTTAACAGTTTTCTCTGCTTGCTGTGACTTTTGAGGTGTAGAGATTACAGGACTTTCATTTTTGATTTCTGGTTTAGTTTTTTCAGCCTCGGCCAATTTTTCTACGTTTGGCTGAGAACTTGTAGCTTCAATTTTTGCTTCGTCAGCTAGTGCTGTTCCAGATGCAAAAAAAGCGAGTCCAACCATAACCGAAGCAACTCCAACGGTTAATTTTCTGATGCTAAAAGTTTGCCCTTTTTCAAAAAGGTATCGATTCATAATGTACTCCTAGTTTGAATAAAGACAGTCAGCTACTGTCTGAGCCCAAGTATGACTTGGAAACGATTTTCTTTAATGATAGTTAATTTGTGCAATAGTTTGAGTCTAACCGCCCCCTTGTTTAAGCGCTTTCATTTTAAGATAAAAAAATTAAAATTGCCATCCTAATCTTTAAAATGACCTAATAAACCTTAATATAACAAATATACTAAATTATTCTAAAAAATGCAATAGAGAAATGTAAGAAAATCCATCTAACTTAAAGAAATTCATTTACTTTTTAAAGAAAAAATTCATCCTTTCAAAAATTAAACTAAACGAAAGGATGGATTCAAAAAATCAGAGTAATTTTCGTATGGCCTCTTCAATTTGTTTGGGGTCTGTTTTTGAAGAGAAGCGTTCAAAGACCTGTCCATCTCGACCGATGAGAAATTTAGCGAAATTCCATTCGATTCGTTTTCCTAGTGGGCCAGATTTCTGGTCTTTCAACCAAACATAGAGGGGATCTGCCTCCTTACCGTTGACCTTGATTTTGGCAAAACGTGGGAAAGTGGTTTGATAGTGTAGGCTACAGAAGGCGTTGATTTCCTCTGCGCTACCTGGTGCTTGTCCCATAAACTGATTGCAAGGGAAGTCTAAAATCTCAAAACCTTGTTCTTGATAGCGATCATAGAGTTCTTGGAGACCTTGGTACTGGGGCGTTAAACCACATCCAGTAGCAGTGTTGATAATCAAAAGAACCTTCCCACGATAGGCATCTAGTGGAGTTTCTTGATTGTCTTGGTTCAAGACTGAAAAATCGTATAGTGAAATCATTGCTTGCTTTTCTCCTTCTGTTTGGTATTTTTAGGAGTTTTCTCCTCCTGTAATGATAGAAATCCGTAGGTCAGGGTTCCGAAAATACTACCGATAATCAGGCCATACATCAGGAAAGGAACACTTTTATCGAATTGCATGAGCAACTTCCCAAAATCTGGAAGGGACATCTGCTGAACGAAGACTTTATGAAAGATGAGTAGGGTAAAGAGGCCAATCTGAAGACCGATAAACACAACCCAGCTTCGAAATTTGATTTGAGCTTTGCTGTAGGTTTTGAGGATGATTTCTGACTTGTCATCTTTTTCCAAGTGGAGTTCTTTGACGGCTCTTTGAGTTTTTAAGGTAATGAAAAAAATGAGTCCAGAGTAAACGTAGGGCATGGCATAGCGAACGGCTTCTATGAAGCGTCCAAATAACAGATAAAACAAGAAGAGGAAGAAGGAAGAATAAACGATTTGGACCATGGAACGGGCACAAGCCTTGTAGATAATCTCTTGCCGGCATTCATCAAAAGGGCCTTGGATGTGAAAGAGATTTCGAAGTAGGCGAGTGGTGAAGTCTTCTTTTTTCATGTTAGTAACCTCCTAGATGAGTGGTTTTACTGATTTTCTTTTACGAATTGATAGAGATAATAAAGATAAGTGATAGAAGAAAGGCTAGCGATAGTCAGCAGTAAATAATATTTCCAATCGCTTGAGATGAGCATCAGTTGTGGTAAAGATAGAATCATAAAGCATAGTGCTAAGTTGAGTATGCGTGTTTTTTGGGAGTCAATCTTTAGATAAGTCAGTCCTTTGTTAAGGGCTGGAACAAAGACTAGCACGAGGAATATCTCTCTGATTAAGTTCCCTGAAACGATGATGAAGATGAGCAGAGAACTGAACAAAAGATGATAGGTAAGTAAAGTTAGTAATGATTTCATAGGGCACCTCTTAATCCTGGTCTTTTTTAGCTCTTGCAATACGAAGTGAGTCGACAATATGCATCATCACTCCGAAAAAGAAAGCTCCCAGTATAGTTTTAAAAATATGTTTTGTATTTAGAAGAGAAGTGATAAAATTTGGATTTTCAGTTGTTAGGGTATCAATGAGTGGAATTATAAAAAATATCACTGTTCCATAAATCGAACCTGCTTTCAGACCAGGATAACGTGACTGTTTCTTTTCTTTTTTCATAGGGCACCTCCTAATCCTCATCTTGATCTTTCTTAGTTTTTGCAATGCGACGGGAGATGAGAATCTGTATAACCACTCCAAAGAAGACAGACTGGAGGATACTTGAAAAAATATTTTTAAAAGCGAGAAGTGACTGAAGATAGTCCTGACTCTCACCTAGCAGTATATGGAGAAGAGGGGTTGTAAAAAAACTCATTAATCCATAGACTATTCCAGCTTTCAGACCTGGGTAATGTAGTTGCTTACTTTCTTTCTCACTCAGCATATCTGGTTCAATAGTTGTAATCCCCGTTTTTTGCATTTGATAGGTGATATAGCCAGCAGCGATGAGGGCAATCACTAAAATCAGAGGAGGATAGATTAGAGCCACTTCTTGCGGGTATTTATAGGCCAGAACGAGAGGGATAAGATTGCCGAAAATCATTAGATAAAATAGGAAGATAAAGACTTGGTTACCTATACGGTCTGCCTCGCGTCGTTTGTATTCGTCAAGGGGATCAGAAATACCGTATGTGCGCTTGATCAGTTTTTCAGTGAAGGTTTCTTTTTTCATGAGTTGGCTCCTTTTTTAAAAATCTTCCTCCCAAAAGAGACTGTTGAGGTCAGTTTGGAGGCTGTGGGCGAGATTGAGACAGAGTTCCAGAGTTGGGTTGTACTTGTCGTTCTCAATCATATTGATGGTTTGTCTTGAGACACCGATATCCTTGGCTAGCTCGAGCTGGGAAATACCCAATTCCTTGCGAAATTCTTTCACACGATTCATCTGTTCTCCTTTCTGATTTATGTCGTATATATTTGACTACATTATATTCTTCTATAGAGCGAATGTCAAGCATATTTGACATATTTCTTAAAGAAATTCTTACTTGTTTGTGGCCTATTTGTCTGACTAGTGCAAGCTAGTCAGATTTGTGGTAAAATAGATAAGATATGACAAAAGAATTTCATCATGTAACGGTCTTACTCCACGAAACGATTGATATGCTCGACGTAAAGCCTGACGGTATCTACGTTGATGCGACTTTGGGTGGAGCAGGCCATAGCGAATATTTATTAAGTAAATTAAGTGAAAAAGGCCATCTCTATGCCTTTGACCAGGACCAGAATGCCATTGACAATGCGCAAGAACGTTTGGCACCTTACATTGAAAAGGGAATGGTGACTTTTATCAAGGATAACTTCCGTCATTTACAGGCACGTTTGCGCGAAGCTGGTGTCCAGGAAATTGATGGAATTTGTTATGACTTGGGAGTGTCTAGTCCTCAATTGGACCAGCGTGAGCGTGGTTTTTCTTATAAAAAGGATGCGCCACTGGACATGCGGATGAATCAGGATGCTAGTCTGACAGCCTATGAAGTGGTGAACCACTATGACTATCATGACTTGGTTCGTATTTTCTTCAAATATGGCGAGGATAAGTTTTCTAAACAGATTGCGCGTAAGATTGAACAAGCACGTGAAGTCAAGCCGATTGAGACAACGACTGAGTTAGCAGAGATTATCAAGTCGGCTAAACCTGCTAAGGAACTCAAGAAGAAGGGCCATCCTGCTAAGCAGATTTTCCAAGCTATTCGAATTGAAGTCAATGATGAACTGGGAGCGGCAGATGAATCTATCCAGCAGGCTATGGAGATGTTGGCTCTAGATGGTAGAATCTCAGTGATTACCTTCCATTCGCTAGAAGACCGCTTGACCAAGCAGTTGTTTAAGGAAGCTTCAACAGTGGAAGTTCCCAAAGGTTTGCCTTTCATCCCAGATGATCTCAAGCCCAAGATGGAATTGGTGTCCCGTAAGCCAATCTTACCAAGTGCAGAAGAATTAGAAGCTAATAACCGCTCGCACTCAGCTAAGTTGCGCGTGGCCAGAAAAATTCACAAGTAAGAGGAAAAAATGGTAGATAAAAAAGAAACAACCAGTCAATTCTTGCAGAGTCGTATAAAAAAATTCTCCCGTGTGGAGAAGGCTTTTTATCTTTCCATCGCATTTACAGCTCTCGTTTTAGCAGTAAGTATTATCTTTATGCAGACACGACTCTTGCAAGTGCAAAGTGATTTGACAAAAATCAATGCGCAGATAGAGGAGAAGAAGACAGAGCTGGACGATGCCAAGCAGGAAGTGAATGAATTGATTCGTTCAGAGCGCTTGAAAGAGATTGCAGATAAAAAAGATTTGAAATTGAATAACGAAAATATCCGAACAGCGGAGTAAGATATGAAATGGACAGAAAAAATAACCAGATTTGCGGTAAAAAATCGTAAATCTCCAGCAGAAAACCGTAGAATAGTCGGCAAGTACATCAGCTTTGGAGCTGTTATCCTTTTTGCTATCTTTCTGGTTAATTTTGCGATTATCATCGGAAGGGGTAGTAAATTTGGAACGGATCTAGTAAAAGAAGCTAAGAAGGTTCACCAAACAACTCGCACAGTTCCTGCTAAGCGTGGAACCATCTATGACCGTAATGGAGTCCCCATCGCTGAAGATGCGACCTCTTATAACGTCTATGCTGTTATTGATAAAAAATACAAGTCAGCAACGGGAAAAATTCTTTATGTAGAGGATTCGCAGTTTAATAAAGTAGCAGAAGTTTTCCATAAATATTTGGATATGGATGAAGCTTATGTAAAAGAGCAGCTGGCTCAACCAAATCTGACCCAAGTTTCTTTTGGTGCAAAAGGAAATGGGATTACCTATGCCAATATGATGGCGATTAAAAAAGAATTAAAAGAGGCTAGTGTCGAAGGAATTGACTTTACAACTAGCCCTAACAGAAGCTATCCAAATGGACAATTTGCTTCTAGTTTTATTGGTTTAGCCCAACTTCATGAAAATGAGGATGGTAGCAAGAGTTTGTTAGGAACTTCTGGTTTAGAGAGTTCCTTGAATACGATTCTTGCAGGGACAGATGGGATTATTACCTATGAAAAAGATCGTTTAGGAAATATCGTCCCAGGTACGGAACAGATATCACAGAAGACTGTGAATGGTAAGGATGTTTATACAACATTGTCTAGTCCGCTACAATCTTTCATGGAAACTCAGATGGATGCCTTTCTAGAAAAAGTAAAAGGTAAGTACATGACCGCGACCTTGGTCAGTGCAAAGACCGGTGAAATCCTCGCTACCACCCAACGACCTACCTTTAATGCAGATACTAAAGAAGGAATCACTGAGGACTTTGTTTGGCGTGATATTCTTTATCAAAGTAACTATGAACCAGGATCAGCCATGAAGGTTATGACGTTAGCTTCTTCTATTGATAATAATACCTTCCCAAGTGGAGAATACTTCAATAGCAGTGAATTAAAAATAGCGGATGTGACGATTCGAGATTGGGATGTTAATGATGGTTTGACTACTGGTGGGATGATGACTTTCTTACAAGGTTTCGCTCACTCCAGTAATGTTGGAATGAGTCTACTTGAACAAAAAATGGGAGATACTACTTGGTTGGATTATCTAAACCGCTTTAAATTTGGGGTCCCAACTCGCTTTGGCTTGACAGATGAATACGCTGGTCAACTTCCAGCTGATAATATTGTCAATATTGCCATGAGTGCATTTGGTCAGGGGATTTCTGTAACGCAGACCCAGATGCTACGTGCTTTTACAGCCATTGCCAATGATGGTGTTATGTTAGAGCCGAAATTTATTACGGCCTTGTATGATCCAAATGATCAAACCGTTCGTAAATCTCAAAAAGAAATCGTAGGAAATCCCGTTTCGAAAGATGCAGCTAGCCAAACTCGTACTCACATGGTCTTGGTAGGAACGGATCCTAGATATGGAACTATGTACAATCATAGTACAGGAAAAGCAACTGTCAATGTTCCAGGTCAAAATGTAGCCCTCAAGTCTGGTACAGCCCAAATCGCTGACGAGAAAAATGGAGGCTACTTGGTTGGTTCTACCAACTACATTTTCTCGGTTGTGGCTATGAACCCTGCTGAAAATCCTGATTTTATCTTGTATGTAACGGTTCAACAGCCTGAACATTATTCAGGTATTCAGTTAGGGGAATTTGCCAATCCTATCTTGGAGCGGGCTTCAGCTATGAAAGACTCTCTCAATCTTCTATCTCCTGCTAAGAATTTAGATCAAGTGACGACAGAGTCTTCTTATGCAATGCCTAGCATCAAGGATATTTCACCTGGTGATTTGGCGGAAGCCTTACGCCGAAATATTGTGCAACCAATCGTTGTTGGTACTGGAACAAAAATTAAAGAGTCTTCTGTAGAAGAAGGAAAAAATCTTACACCAAACCAACAAGTTCTCCTTTTATCTGATAAGGTAGAAGAAATTCCAGACATGTATGGTTGGAAAAAAGAGACTGCTGAGACCTTTGCTAAATGGTTGGATATCGAGCTGGAATTTGAAGGTTCAGGTTCCGTCGTTCAGAAGCAGGATGTTCGGACTAATACAGCTATCAAAAACATTAAAAAAATTAAATTAACTTTAGGAGACTAATATGTTTATTTCTATCAGTGCTGGAATTGTGACATTTTTACTAACTTTAGTAGGAATTCCGGCCTTTATCCAATTTTATAGAAAGGCGCAAATTACAGGCCAGCAGATGCATGAGGATGTCAAACAGCACCAGGCAAAAGCTGGGACTCCTACAATGGGAGGTTTGGTTTTCTTAATTGCTTCTGTTTTAGTTGCTTTCTTTTTCGCCCTATTTAGTAATCAACTCAGCAATAATGTTGGTATGATTTTATTTATCTTGGTTCTTTATGGTTTAATCGGATTTTTAGATGACTTCCTTAAGGTCTTCCGAAAAATCAATGAGGGGCTAAATCCCAAGCAGAAATTGGCTCTTCAGCTTCTAGGTGGCGTCATTTTCTACCTTTTCTATGAGCGCGGTGGCGATATGCTTTCTGTCTTTGGTTACCAAGTGCATCTAGGGATTTTCTATATTGTCTTCGCTCTTTTCTGGCTAGTCGGTTTTTCAAACGCAGTAAACTTGACAGACGGTATTGACGGTTTAGCTAGCATTTCCGTTGTGATTAGTTTGTCTGCCTATGGAGTTATTGCCTATGTGCAAGGTCAGATGGATATCCTTCTAGTGATTCTTGCTATGATTGGTGGTTTGCTTGGTTTCTTTGTCTTTAACCATAAGCCTGCTAAGGTCTTTATGGGAGATGTGGGAAGTTTGGCTTTAGGTGGAATGCTGGCAGCTATCTCTATGGCTCTCCACCAAGAATGGACTCTCTTGATTATCGGAATTATTTATGTCTTTGAAACAACTTCGGTCATGATGCAAGTCGGCTATTTCAAAATGACTGGTGGTAAACGTATTTTTCGTATGACGCCTGTGCATCACCATTTTGAGCTTGGAGGTTTGTCTGGTAAAGGAAATCCTTGGAGCGAGTGGAAGGTTGACTTCTTCTTTTGGGGAGTGGGACTTCTAGCAAGTCTCCTGACCCTCTCAATTTTATATTTGATGTAAGAATGGCACCCTGATGTTTCAGGGTGTTTTTGTGTTTAAATACACAATGAAAATCAAAGAACAAACTAGGAAACTAACCGCAGGGTGCTCAAATCACAGCTTAGAGATTGTGGATAAGACTGACGAAGTCAGCTCAAAACACGGTTTTGAGGTTGTAGATAAGACGAAGCTGACGTGTTTTGAAGAGTGTAAAAAAATATTGGTCAGTCAAAGTCAAATCTCTTGACCTTTTCTGACTAATGTAGTATATTATGAACGTAAGGTAAATGAAAGCCTTACTAGAACGCTTATTTAAAGTAAAATAGAAAGAGGTGGGGTCTATGTTTAATCTAGAAATCTTCATAAGTAAAGATAGTCTACTCCTGCTTGAAAAAGAAAAACCAGAAATAGTACCTAGAGTAGCGATTTAGCTAGTCTAAATTTTTTAAAATAAAGGTCAAAGATAGTCAATATCAGTAATCGTAACTAAGAAAAACAAAAAGAGGTAAAGAATATGAATAACAACTTTAATAATTTTAACAACATGGATGATTTATTTAACCAATTGATGGGTGGTATGCGAGGATACAGTTCTGAAAATCGCCGTTACTTGATTAATGGACGTGAAGTCACACCTGAGGAATTTGCTCATTATCGTGCGACTGGTCAATTACCAGGAAATGCAGAAACTGATGGACAAATGCCACAACATACGTCAGGTATGAAACAAGATGGTGTCCTTGCTAAACTGGGTCGAAACTTGACAGCAGAAGCGCGTGAGGGCAAGCTGGATCCTGTTATTGGACGAAACAAGGAAATTCAAGAAACATCTGAAATTCTTTCACGCCGTACCAAGAATAATCCTGTTCTGGTCGGGGATGCAGGCGTTGGTAAGACAGCCGTTGTCGAAGGTTTAGCACAAGCCATTGTGAATGGTGATGTTCCAGCTGCTATTAAGAATAAGGAAATTATTTCCATTGATATCTCAGGCCTTGAGGCTGGTACTCAATACCGCGGTAGCTTTGAAGAAAATGTTCAAAATCTAGTCAATGAGGTCAAAGAAGCAGGAAATATTATCCTCTTCTTTGATGAAATTCACCAAATTCTAGGTGCTGGTAGTACGGGTGGAGACAGTGGATCTAAGGGACTTGCGGATATTCTCAAGCCAGCTCTCTCTCGTGGAGAATTGACAGTGATTGGGGCAACGACTCAAGATGAATACCGTAACACGATTTTGAAGAATGCAGCTCTTGCTCGTCGTTTCAACGAAGTCAAGGTCAATGCTCCTTCAGCAGAGGATACATATAAAATTCTTCAAGGAATTCGTGATCTCTATCAGCAACACCACAATGTCATTTTGCCAGACGAAGTTTTGAAAGCAGCGGTGGATTATTCTGTTCAGTATATTCCTCAACGTAGCTTGCCAGATAAGGCTATCGACCTTGTGGATGTAACGGCAGCTCACTTGGCAGCCCAACATCCTGTAACAGATGTGCATGCTGTTGAACGTGAAATAGAGGCAGAAAAAGACAAGCAAGAAAAAGCAGTTGAGGCGGAAGATTTTGAAGCAGCTCTAAACTATAAAACACGCATTGCAGAATTGGAAAAGAAAATCGAAAATCACACAGAAGATATGAAAGTGACTGCAAGTGTCAACGATGTAGCTGAGTCTGTAGAACGAATGACGGGTATTCCAGTGTCACAAATGGGAGCATCAGACATCGAACGTTTGAAAGATATGGCTCATCGTCTGCAAGATAAGGTAATCGGTCAAGATAAGGCAGTTGAAGCTGTAGCTCGTGCCATCCGTCGTAATCGTGCTGGTTTTGATGAAGGCAATCGCCCGATTGGAAGTTTCCTCTTTGTAGGACCAACTGGTGTTGGTAAGACGGAACTTGCTAAGCAATTGGCGCTAGATATGTTTGGAACCAAGGATGCGATCATCCGTTTGGATATGTCTGAATACAGTGACCGCACAGCCGTTTCTAAGCTAATCGGTACAACAGCTGGTTATGTGGGTTATGATGACAATAGCAATACCTTAACAGAACGTGTGCGTCGCAATCCATACTCCATCATTCTCTTGGATGAAATTGAAAAGTCTGACCCTCAAGTCATTACCCTTCTCCTTCAAGTTCTAGATGATGGTCGTTTGACAGATGGTCAAGGAAATACAGTGAACTTCAAGAACACTGTCATTATTGCGACCTCAAATGCTGGATTTGGCTATGAAGCCAACTTGACAGAAGATGCGGATAAACCAGAATTGATGGACCGTTTGAAACCCTTCTTCCGTCCAGAATTCCTCAACCGCTTTAATGCAGTTATCGAGTTCTCACACTTGACTAAGGAAGATCTTTCTAAGATTGTAGACTTGATGTTGTTTGAAGTTAACCAAACCTTGGCTAAGAAAGACATTGATTTGGTAGTCAGTCAAGCGGCTAAGGACTATATCACAGAAGAAGGTTACGATGAAGTCATGGGTGTTCGTCCACTCCGTCGCGTGGTTGAACAAGAAATTCGTGATAAGGTGACAGACTTCCATTTGGATCACCTAGATGCCAAACATCTAGAAGCAGATATGGAAGATGGTGGTTTGATTATTCGTGAGAAAGCTTAACTAGAGATTTTGAGAATAAAAAAAGGAATCAGCTGAAAAAACTGATTCTTTTTTTGTGTTTAGATGACATGGCGTTCAAAGGCATCATCTGAAATCCCTTGTTCTAGGATGAGTTTTGCCCATTCTTTAGCAGAAAAGAGGCTGTGATCCTTGTAGTTTCCGCAAGATTCGATGGTTGTTCCAGGGACATCTTCCCAAGTAGTAGTCTCAGCGATTTCCTTGAGCGAATCCTTGATAACAGCAGCGATTTCAGCACTGGTGTGACGTCCCCACATAATCATGTGGAAGCCTGTACGGCAACCAAATGGTGAACAGTCAATCATGCCTTCAATACGGGTACGGATGAGTTTGGCCAGAAGGTGCTCAATAGTGTGAAGACCAGCAGTAGGGATAGAGTCTTCGTTTGGTTGCACCAAGCGAATATCATAATTGGAGATGATGTCTCCTTTTGGTCCTGTTTCTTCTCCAATCAAGCGAACATAGGGTGCTTTAACAATAGTGTGGTCAAGTTCAAAACTTTCGACAATAACTTCTTTTGACATGGTAAATCCTTTCAGTTTTCTTCTTTCATTATAACATAAAGCCGGCTCTTGAGGCAGAGAGAAAACCTCTCCGAGGGTGGAGAGGTTGAAATCTTTATTTACGATACAAGCGGTCGTATTGGTAGTAAGGGTCAAAGGTTACATTGATACCTAATTTACGAAGGACATTCTTGTCTTCGTCTGTCAAGATGATGGTTGAGTGGGCTTCGCTTCCTTTGAGGTTGCCAAGTTCTTCCATAGCGCGGGCAGCATCAGGATTTTCTGTAGCTGTGATAGCAAGGGCAATCAGGATTTCATTTGAATGAAGGCGTGGATTGCGGCTACCGAGATGATCGATTTTAAGACCTTGGATTGGCTTAACAACTTCAGGTTCGATGAGTTTCACTTCTTTAGCAATATCAGCTGATTTCTTGATAGCGTTGATCAAGGCAGCGGCTGTAGGGCCAAAGAGTTCTGAGTTCTTACCAGTCACGATTTCCCCATTTGGTAATTCAAGGGCTAGGGCTGGTCCACCAGTTTCTTCTGCTTTTTGGCGTGCAGCAACAGCAACCTTACGGTCTGCTGGTGTGATACCGAGGTCATTCATAAGCAACTCGATTTTCTTGACAGCAGCTTCGCCCACTTTTTCGGCTTTGAAGTCAAGAACAGTTTGATAGTAACGGCGGATGATTTCTTGTTTAGAAGCTTCGACAGCAGCTTCATCATCTGTAATAGCGAAGCCTACCATGTTGACACCCATATCTGTCGGAGAAGCGTATGGAGATTTACCAAGAATACGTTCCAACATGCGTTTGAGCACTGGGAAAATCTCGATATCACGGTTGTAGTTGACAGTGGTCTCTCCGTAAGTTTGGAGATGGAAGGGGTCGATCATGTTGACATCGTCAAGGTCTGCTGTGGCAGCCTCGTAGGCCAAATTAACTGGATGATGAAGTGGGAGGTTCCAAACTGGGAAGGTTTCAAATTTAGCGTAACCAGACTTGATACCATTGATTTGGTCGTGGTACATATTGGACATACAGGTTGCCAATTTTCCAGAACCAGGTCCAGGAGCGGTTACGACAATCAAGTTTCGACTGGTTTTGATGTAGTCATTTTTCCCCATACCTTCAGGAGAAATGATGTGATCCATATCTGTTGGGTATCCTTTGATTGGATAATGAAGATAAGAATCAATTCCGTTTTTCTCGAGTTGATTGCGGAAGGCATCCGCAGCGGGTTGGCCAGCGTATTGTGTAATGACAACGGAACCAACAAAAATCCCTAATTCATTAAATTTGTCAATCAAACGAAGAACTTCTTGGTCATAAGAAATGCCCAAGTCACCACGTGCTTTAGAATGCTCGATGTTGCTAGCATTAATGGCAATCACAACCTCAACCTGTTCTTTCAACTCTTGCAAGAGCTTGATTTTATTATCAGGCTCATAACCAGGAAGGACACGAGCGGCGTGGAAATCTTCTAACATTTTTCCCCCAAACTCTAAGTAGAGCTTGCCGTCAAATTGGTTAATGCGCTCCAAAATGTGGTCGCGCTGTAGATTCAAATATTGTTCAGAACTAAAAGCTTGTTTTTTCATTTTTTTACCTCTGACCTCTATTATAATAAAAAATTGGAAGTTAGGAAACTATGGAGTCAAAAAAGGAATCAAAAAGATTAGGCAAACGCTTGCATAAAATTTTAAAAAGCGCTATCATAGACTACAGATTATGAAAATAATGAGGTAAGAAGATGCAAGAAAAATGGTGGCACAATGCCGTAGTCTATCAAGTTTATCCTAAGAGCTTTATGGATAGCAACGGAGATGGAATTGGGGATTTGCCAGGAATTACCAGTAAGTTAGACTATCTAGCCAAGTTAGGAATTACAGCGATTTGGCTTTCTCCTGTTTATGACAGTCCTATGGATGATAATGGCTATGATATTGCTGATTATCAAGCGATTGCGGCTATTTTTGGGACCATGGAGGATATGGACCAACTGATCGCGGAAGCTAAGAAACGTGATATTCGTATCATCATGGACTTGGTGGTCAATCATACCTCAGATGAACATGCTTGGTTTGTCGAGGCCTGTGAAAATCCTGATAGCCCTGAGAGAGACTACTATATCTGGCGGGACGAACCCAATGATTTGGAGTCTATCTTTAGTGGGTCTGCTTGGGAATACGATGAAAAGTCAGGTCAGTACTATCTACACTTTTTCAGCAAGAAACAGCCTGATCTTAACTGGGAAAATGAAAAACTTCGCCAGAAAATTTATGAGATGATGAACTTCTGGATTGATAAAGGCATTGGCGGTTTCCGTATGGATGTTATTGACATGATTGGCAAAATTCCTGACGAGAAGGTAGTCAATAATGGTCCGATGCTCCATCCCTATCTCAAGGAAATGAATCAGGCTACCTTTGGCAATAAGAATCTCTTAACAGTAGGGGAGACTTGGGGAGCAACGCCAGAGATTGCCAAGCTCTACTCTGATCCAAAGGGGCAAGAATTGTCTATGGTCTTCCAGTTTGAACATATTTGTCTTCAGTATCAGGAAGGGCAACCTAAATGGCATTATCAAAAAGAGCTGAATATAGTTAAGTTAAAAGAAATTTTCAACAAATGGCAGACAGAATTAGGAGTTGAGGATGGCTGGAATTCGCTTTTCTGGAACAATCATGACCTTCCTCGTATCGTCTCAATCTGGGGAAATGGCCAAGAATACCGCGAAAAATCTGCCAAAGCCTTTGCAATCTTACTTCATCTCATGAGAGGAACACCTTATATCTACCAAGGTGAGGAAATTGGGATGACCAACTATCCGTTTGAAACACTGGACCAAGTAGAAGATATTGAATCTCTTAACTATGCGCGTGAGGCTCTTGAAAAAGGCGTTTCGCTGGAAGAAATCATGGACAGTATCCGTGTCATTGGACGTGACAATGCCCGTACCCCTATGCAATGGGATGAGAGCAAAAACGCTGGTTTCTCGGCAGGTCAACCTTGGTTGCCAGTCAATCCAAACTATCACGCAATCAACGTTCAAGAAGCGCTGGCAAATCCAGATTCTATTTTCTATACCTATCAGAAACTGATTCAAATCCGTAAGGAGAATAGCTGGCTGATTCGAGCTGACTTTGAACTATTGGAAACAGCTGACAAGGTCTTTGCTTATATCCGTAAAGATGGTGATCGTCGATTCCTAGTCGTAGCTAACTTGTCCAATGAAGAGCAAGACTTGGCAGTAGAAGGAAAAGTTAAATCAGTCCTGATTGAAAATACTGTGGCTCAAGAAGTTTTGGAAAAACAAATCTTAGCTCCATGGGATGCTTTCTGTGTGGACTTGACTGACTAAAAAGTGGGGACCTCAAGCTTATAGAGTTTGAGTTTTTGCTAAAAGTTTTTTAGAGAACTCTTTTAAAAATATTTTTTAGAATTTTCTAAAAAATCTGTCAAAAGCTCTTGCTTTTATAATAAAATAGAGTATAATGGTGGAAATACATATTATTAAAGGAGTTTGGTTATGAAATCTAAAAAGTGGATTTTAGGAGCAGGATTAACGATGAGTGCAGCCCTTCTTTTGGCAGCTTGTGGTAAAAGTGATAAGAAAGCAGATGCCCCGAGGAGCTTTTCTTATGTTTATGCAGTGGATCCGTCTTCTTTGGATTATAGCGTTACGAGTAAAAGTTCTACCTCTGACGTGATTGGTAATGTTGTTGATGGTCTTTTAGAGAATGATAAATATGGGAATCTTGTTCCGTCTTTAGCAGAAGATTGGACTGTTTCAACCGATGGTTTGACTTACACTTACAAACTTCGTAAGGGGGTGAAGTGGTATACTTCTGAAGGAGAGGAGTATGCAGAAGTTAAGGCGCAGGATTTTGTTACCGGTCTGAAACATGCAGCAGATGCTAAGTCAGATGGTCTTTCTTTGATTGAAAAATCAATCAAAGGGTTGGAGGCTTATGTTAGTGGTGAGACCAATGATTTTTCAACTGTAGGTGTTAAAGCTCTTGATGATTATACGGTAGAATATACCCTTAATAAACCAGAAAGTTTTTGGAACTCTAAAGTAACAACAGCAACCATGCTTCCTGTAAATGAAGAATTTTTGAATGCAACAGGTAAGGATTACGGAGCGCCAACCCCATCAAGTATTCTTTACAATGGTCCATATTTTTTGAAATCTTTGATTTCTAAATCTGTGATTGAATATGAAAAAAATCCTAACTATTGGGATAAGGAAAATGTCAAGATTGATAATGTAAAATTAACATTCTATGACGGATCAGATCAAGAATCCCTTATCCGTAGTTTCGCTACAGGAGCATATAATACAGCGAGACTTTTCCCAAATAGTTCAAGTTTTGCTTCTACCAAAGAGAAATATGGAGATCAGATTATTTATAGCCCTCAGGAAGCAACTAGTTATTACTTTACTTTTAACGTAAATCGTCAATCATATAATAAAACAGCCAAGACAGATGAAGGACAAAAGCTTTCTACAAAAGAAGCCATGCTGAATAAAAATTTCCGTCAAGCAATTAATTTTGCCTTCAATCGCCACGCCTATACGGCCCAATTAAACGGTGAAGAAGGTGCGGATAAGATTATTCGTAATAGTCTAGTGCCAGATAATTATGTTCAAGTAGCAGGAAAGACCTTCGGACAGTTGGCTCAGGATGAACTACTGAAATATGGAGAACAGTGGAAAGATGTGAGTCTCACAGATGGTAAGGATACAATTTACAATCCTACAAAGGCTAAATCTGCATTTGAAAAAGCGAAGTCAGAATTGCAAGCTAAGGGAGTAAGTTTTCCGATTCATTTGGATGTGCCAGTAGAACAGACAGATGTAGTTGCGGTTCAACAAACCAATTCGCTAAAACAATCAATTGAAGAAACGCTTGGAACGGAGAATGTCATTGTAGATGTTCTTCAAATGACAGACAATGAAAAGGAAAGTATCACTTCTCAAGCAAAAGTTCCAACGCAAAAAGACTATGATTTGAACGGAACAGGTTGGGGGCCAGATTACCAAGACCCAGCAACCTATCTCAATATTTTAGATGCTAAGAAGGGTTCTGCCTTGAAACATCTAGGTATAACAAAGGGCAAGGATCCTGAAGTGATGGCGAAAGTTGGCTTGGATGAATACAAGAAGCTCTTGGATGAAGCTGCCTCTGAGACCACTAATCTTGACAAACGTTATGAGAAATATGCTAAGGCTCAAGCTTGGGTAACAGATAGTTCTCTCCTTATTCCAGTGGCGTCTTCAGGAGGTTCTCCTATGGTAAGTCGTGCTGTACCATTTACTAAAGCTTATTCACAAGTTGGTATCAAAGGGGATCCATTTATTTTTAAAGGAATGGAACTTCAAAATGATATTGTTACAACTAAAGAGTATGAGGCAGCCCTCAAAAAATGGCAAAAGGAAAAACTAGAATCTAATGCTCAGTATCAAAAGGATTTAGAAAAACACGTAAAATGAGTCTAGGCTTGTTTTTACAAATAATTTTTAATCAATAAATCGCATAAACACAAGGGAAGACTGTATGTAAGACAGGATTCCTTTGTTTTTTTAATGCCTAGAGTTTATAAACTTCCATTCTAGAAATTCAATTAACTTTACAAATCCCCACTAATTTGGTAAAATAAACTTATGTTATAAAAACTAACATAAAGGAGAAAGAAGATGAATACAAAAAAGCGTGTCCTTAGTGCAGGCCTGACTGTTGCAGCTGCCCTGCTTTTAACTGCTTGCGGTCAATCAGGTTCAGATACAAAAACTTACTCATCAACCTTTAGTGGAAATCCAACTACATTTAACTATTTATTAGACTACTACGCCGATAATACATCGATTATCACCAACCTAGTTGATGGTTTGCTTGAAAATGACAATTATGGAAATCTAGTTCCATCTTTGGCAGAAGACTGGTCTGTTTCGAGCGACGGTCTGACTTATACCTACAAATTAAGAAAAGATGCCAAATGGTTCACAGCTGACGGTGAAGAGTACGCCCCAGTCAAGGCACAAGATTTTGTGACAGGTATCAAGTATGCAGTGGATAATAAATCACAGGCCATTGACTTGATTCAAAACTCGATCAAGGGTTTGAATGATTATATTACAGGAGCGGATTCTGACTTTTCTAAGGTTGGTGTGAAGGTCATTGATGACCAGACTGTTCAGTATACTTTGACACGCCCAGAGCCTTACTGGAATTCAAAAACAACCAACAGTATTCTTTTCCCAGTAAACGAAGAGTTTTTAAATTCAAAGGGGAAAGATTTTGGAACCCTATCTCCAGATAGCATTCTTTACAGTGGACCTTATTTGTTAAAAGATTTCACATCAAAATCATCAATCGAGTATGTGAAGAATCCGCATTACTATGATCATGACAAAGTATCAATTGAACATGTGAAATTGGCTTATTTTGATGGCTCAGATCAAGAATTGACTATCCGTAATTTTGAAAGTGGAGCCTATTCTATCGCTGGGGTTTATCCAAATAGTTCAAACTTTGCCAAGACCAAGGAGAAATATAAGGATAATATCGTCTATAGTTTGCAAGACAAGACTTCTTGGTACTTCAATTTCAACGTCAACCGTAAGGCTTACAATCACACTGCTAAAACGACAGATGAGCAGAAGAAGTCAACTGAGACAGCTGTCTTGAACAAAAACTTCCGTCAAGCAGTAAATTTTGCCTTGGACCGCGCAGCCTACTCTGCCCAGTCAAATGGGGAAGAAGCGGCTAGCAAGACCCTTCGGAATACCCTAGTGCCTCCTACATTTGTCCAAGTTGGAGACAAGACCTTTGGAGAAGTAGTCGCTTCTAAATTGCTCAACTATGGAATAGAGTGGGCAGGTATGAACCTAGCAGATGCGCAGGATGCCTATTTTAACAAAGAAAAAGCCCAAGCAAAATTTGCAGAAGCCAAAAAAGACTTGGCAAGTCAAGGTGTGACCTTCCCAATTCACTTGGATGTAGCTGTTGATCAGACGAATAAAAATGCTGTGACTGGTATGAATTCTGTGAAACAGACTCTTGAATCTCTTTTAGGTGCTGACAATCTTGTTATTGATGTTCAACAACTCTCTACAGATGAGTACAATAATGTAGCCTTCTTGGCTCCTACTCCCAATGCAAGAGATTATGATTTAAGTTTTGATGGTTGGGTAGCGGATTATCAGGATCCATCTACTTACCTCAATCCTTTCAATGCAGAGGATGGATTCTATCTCAAGATTTTTGGTCTAGATGCCAAGGAAGATAAAGCGAAGATTGCTAGCCTAGGTTTGGATACTTACACTAAAATGCTCAAAGATGCGGATAGTGAAAATAAAGATGTAGCTAAACGTTACGAGAAATATGCTGAAGCACAGGCTTGGATGATTGATAACTCTCTCATTATGTCAGCTATGTCAGGAGGTGGGACTGCTTCTGTGACAAAAGTGACACCATTTACAAGAGGATACTCATTGGTCGGTATCAAGGGGGACGGTTATAACTATAAGCATATGAAACTGCAAAAAGATACTGTTACGATCAAACAGTATGAAGAAGCCAAGACTAAATGGGAGCAAGAAAGCAAAAAAGCAATTGAAAAAGCTCAAAAAGAAGCAGAAAATCATGTTAAATAAGATAAACTAGTTTTTCCGAAAAGAAAATTATCCTATGAAGACAATCATCATTTTTTGATGCTTGTCTTTTTGATTTGACTTACTCATTATATTTGTAGCTGAAAAAATTATTGCTTTATGCTAGAATTGATTAGTATTTCTAGGCTTGTTGATACTATTTGAAAATCTATTCAAGACTATGTAAATATTGTCTTGCCGTCGTAAGTTTATTACTAACCTTATTAGTTTTGTATAAAACTTCAAAGTATTTTTTGACCTGGCTGTAGAGATCACTTTAGTTTGCTAGCTGGTTTTTACTCAGTATTATTTTAGGAATAAACTGATTGAAATTTAGTATGTTTTGAATTGAAGGAGTATCGTATCTACGATTATCTTGTTGTCGGTGCTGGTCTCTTTGGTGCAGTATTTGCCTATGAAGCAGCCTTAAAAGGAAAAAAGTAAAAGTCATTGAAAAACGAAATCATATCGCAGGAAATATTTATACCCGTGAAGAGGAAGGAATCCAAGTTCATCAATATGGTGCTCATATTTTCCATACTTCTGATAAGGAGATTTGGGATTATGTAAATCAGTTTGCAGAGCTTAACCGCTATACCAACTCTCCTGTTGAAATTATAAGGGAGAGATTTATAACCTTCCTTTTAATATAAATACCTTCAATAAACTTTGGGGAGTTGTAAGGCCAGCAGAAGCACAAGCTAAGATTGATGAGCAACGTGTGGTTTTAAATGGTAAAACTCCTGAACTAAAGAACATTCTAAAACATGGGAAAAAGGTGATGAGCCTTATTATCTAGTAAATAATGATTGGAATAATCATTTGTATAAATCGTATAAAAAATTGGCTGATGAGCAAGGGAATGTTATCTTTGGTGGTCGTTTAGGACACTATCGTTATTACGATATGCACCAAGTAATTGGAGCGGCTTTGCAGTGTGTAAGAAATGAGTTAGATTAAATAACTAAAACTGCGGATCAGTTGCTTTTTAGAAATATGATTGATCATTCCTTGACTACCTAATGTAGTTGAGGGGTTTTTGATATTATTCATATTTTTCTAATTAAATTGTTTAAAAAATAATTTTCAAAAATTCTGAAAATTCTGTTGATAAGGTTTGAAAAAGGGTCTATAATGGATAGAAAAGCAAAGGAGAAGTTTATGAAAACGAGAAAAGTATTGGCACTCGCAGGAGTTACCTTACTAGCAGCAGGTGTTCTAGCTGCATGTTCTGGTGGTTCTGTTACTAAAGGTGAGCAGACTTTTGCATTCACCTACGAGACACACCCAGATAATCTCAACTACTTAACAACTGGTAAGGCAGCGACTGCTGACATTACTAGTAATGTGATTGATGGATTGCTTGAAAATGATAAATACGGGAACCTTATTCCCTCAATGGCAGAGGACTGGTCAGTTTCTAAGGATGGCTTGACCTACACTTATAAGATTCGTCAGGATGCCAAGTGGTATACATCTGAGGGAGAAGAATATGCTCCTGTCAAGGCTCAGGATTTTGTGACAGGTCTTAAATATGCAACAGACAAGAAATCTGAAGCCCTTTACTTGGTACAGGATTCAATCAAAGGACTGGATGCCTATGCTAAAGGGGAAAATAAAGATTTCTCTCAAGTTGGAATTAAAGCCCTTGACGATCAAACAGTCCAATACACTTTGAACAAACCTGAAAGTTTTTGGAATTCTAAAACAACCATGGGTGTCTTGGCACCAGTTAATGAAGAGTTTTTGAACTCAAAAGGGGATGATTTTGCTAAAGCAACAGATCCAAGTAGTATCTTGTATAATGGTCCGTATTTGTTGAAATCCATTGTGACTAAATCTACTGTTGAATTTGCGAAGAATCCTAATTACTGGGATAAAGACAATGTTCATATTGACAAAGTTAAATTGTCATTCTGGGACGGTCAAGATACTAGTAAACCTGCAGAAAACTTTAAAGATGGTAGCCTTTCAGCAGCTCGTCTCTATCCAACAAGTGCAAGTTTCGCAGAACTTGAGAAAGAGATGAAGGACAATATTGTCTATACGCAACAGGACTCTACGACTTATGTAGTAGGGACAAACATCGACCGTCAGTCCTATAAATATACTTCTAAGACTAGCGAAGAACAAAAGACGTCTACTAAAAAGGCTCTCTTAAACAAGGATTTCCGCCAGGCTATTGCCTTTGGTTTTGATCGTACAGCCTATGCCTCTCAGCTAAATGGACAAACTGGAGCAAGCAAAATCTTACGTAATATCTTTGTTCCACCAACATTTGTTCAAGCAGATGGTAAAAACTTTGGCGATATGGTCAAAGAAAAATTGG
Source organism: uncultured Streptococcus sp. (assembly GCF_963521865.1). Taxonomy (GTDB): domain Bacteria; phylum Bacillota; class Bacilli; order Lactobacillales; family Streptococcaceae; genus Streptococcus. The sequence continues at coordinate 21,254 of NZ_CAUQWY010000011.1, read as the reverse complement.
TGACTTACGGGGATGAATGGAAGGATGTGAACCTTGCTGATGCTCAAGACGGTCTCTATAATCCAGAGAAAGCTAAAGCAGAATTTGCCAAAGCTAAGACTGCTCTTCAAGCTGAGGGTGTAACCTTCCCAATTCATCTAGATATGCCAGTTGACCAGACAGCAACTACAAAAGTTCAGCGTGTCCAATCTATGAAACAATCCTTGGAAGCGACTTTAGGAACTGATAATGTCATTATTGATATTCAACAATTGCAAAAAGATGAAGTGCTTAATGTTACTTTATTTGCACAAACTGCTGCTGGTGAGGATTGGGATATTTCTGATAACGTTGGATGGGGACCAGACTTTTCAGATCCATCAACTTATCTTGATATCATCAAGCCTTCTGTAGGGGAAAATACGAGAACTTACCTAGGATTTGATTCAGGAAAAGACAATGAGGCGGCTAAGAAGGTTGGTCTTAATGATTATGATAAAATGGTCAATGAAGCAGGGGAAGAAACTACAGATGTGACGAAACGGTATAACAAGTATGCTGCAGCTCAAGCTTGGCTAACAGATAGTGCCCTAGTCATTCCAACGACATCTCGTACAGGTCGTCCAATCTTGTCTAAAATGGTACCATTTACTTTACCTTTCTCTTTCTCAGGGAACAAGGGAACAAGCGATCCGCTCCGATACAAATATCTTGAACTTCAAGACAAGGCAGTCACTGCAGATGAATATCAAAAAGCGCAAGATAAATGGATGAAAGAAAAAGAAGAATCCAATAAAAAAGCGCAAGAAGAACTCGCAAAACATGTGAAATAGATCAAATAAGAAGTTAGTTTTTAGCTAACTTCTTTTGCTTTCTCGAAGATGAATTGATGACTACCTTCACTTTCAGAGATGATGAGGCTAATTTTTTGTAGAAAAAATCCTGAGCAGAACTGTGAACTCAGGATTTACTTTTTACTGTTGTGGTTGCTGTTGAACTGGTGGATTTTGCGGTGTTGGTTGTACTGGTTGGACGGTTTGACTAGTTTGTCCCTGATTAGGCTCAGTTACTGGAGCATTATTGGGTTGTTGACCAACCGTCGTATTTGCCTGTGTAGTTGAAGTTTCAGTTGTTGTGGAGGAATTCTCTACTGACTGTGTTTGTTGTGTAGCTGTAGTATTCCAAGTATTTCTTGCTCCGTTTTGGAAGACGAACTCTCCACTTCTGTATAAGCCCTCAGGCATTGTCCAATCTCCAGGGCGGTTATCTTCTGAGAGGTAGGTCATCATTGATCGATAGACTCTACCAGCTACGAGGAAACCATCTCCAATGATTGGAGTGAGACGATTTGAGTAACCTGTCCAAACAGCCATTGCATATTTGCGAGTATAACCTACAAACATTTCATCAGGAGCTACGTAGCCAGTGTTCTTGATATACTTTTCAATTTCGTCGTCAGTATAGTTAGAAGTACCTGTCTTACCTGCTTGTGGAAGCCATGGTAGGTAGGCACCACGTCCTGTTCCGTAGACTAATACAGTTTTCATCATTTCGGTCATCATATAGGCAGTGGTTTCTTTCATAGCTCGTGTACCAGCATCAGAAAATTCTTTTTCACTACCATCACTAAAGACGATTTTATTGATATACATTGGTTTGTGATAAATACCACCATTAGCAAAAGCTGCGTAGGCAGCGGCCATTTTTTCACTACTTGCACCATATTTTTTGTTGGATTCAGGTGTATTACTTGAAATGGCATTGGCATAGTGTATGCTTGGATAGTCAATACCTAATCCATTGAGGAAGGTTTTTGCTCTGTCTAAACCAACCTTATTAAGAGTTTCAACCGCTGTGACATTACGTGACTGTTGAAGTGCATACTGAATTGTAATATTTCCAAAGTAGCCATGGTCCCAGTTGTAGACGGGAATATCAGTACCAGGATAATTATAAGGAACGTCATGTACAATAGTTGCAGTAGAGTCATAAACTCCATACTCTAACGCGGGAGCATAGTCAGTGATGGGTTTCATAGTAGAACCCCAGTCACGGTTTGTTTCCACGGCTTGGTTAATGCCGAAAGATACATTACTTGATTGGTAACGGGCCCCTAACTGAGCAAGTACTTTACCATTTGTTACATCTACGATAGTGGATGCTACTTGGATTTCATCATCTGGGTAAGCAACATACTCATCTGTATTGTAAACATCCCAAAGTCTCTGTTGAACATTTTTGTCGACATTAGTATAGACTTCCATACCTGTGGTAAGAAGATTGTAGCCAGTTTCTTGTTTGACTTGGTCGATTACTTCTTTGAGGTAATTGTCCATATAGGCTGGATAACTATTGGCTGATTTTAAGCTCTGGAGACCATCGGTGATAGGAGTATTAATTGCTTTTTCATATTGTTCTGCACTGATGTAATTTTGGTCTTTCATTTCTGAAAGTACTAAATTACGACGTTCGAGAGCAGCTTCTGGATGGGAATAAGGATCATATTGGTTTGGTGCCTGAGGCATTCCAGCAAGGAGTGCTAACTGCGGCAAGCTTAATTCCTTCAAGTCTTTTCCATAGTAATTTTCGGCTGCGGTTTGCATCCCATAGTTACCGTTAGACATGTAGACTTTATTGATGTAATAGGTCAGAATTTCTTGCTTGGTTGCTTTTTGTTCTAGCTGAACTGCTAGCCAAGCTTCTTGAGCTTTACGTGATATGGTTTGGTCAGCAGTTGAAGTAGAAAAGTAAGTTAATTTAATCAATTGCTGGGTCAAGGTTGAAGCACCTTGGAGTCCCCCTTGTCCTTGGAGGTTTCGTAATGCAGCTCCTATGATACGAATAGTATCAACACCTCTATGATCAAAGAAACGGTGGTCTTCGATAGATACAATAGCTTTGACTAAATCAGTAGGGATTTCATTTGCTTGAGTATTTACGCGACGTTCCGCTCCAAGATCAGCAATCAATTCGTTCTTATTATCATAAATCTTGCTAGAGGTTGTCGCGACTAATTTACTTTCAGATAAGGTTGGAGCTTTGCTAACATAGTAGAGAAAAAGCCCTCCGCCTAGGACAACAGCTGCGATGACTATAGTTAAGAAGCCGATACTTACATACTTAGCTATTCGCAGGATAGTTTGTTTGTTCATCTTGTTTTACCACCTAGTAAATGTTCTTTGATAATATCGAGATAGGGAATTTGAGGGAAAGCACCTGGCTTCACTAAATATCCGTTTTCCCGAATATATCCAAGTGGCATTGATTTTTGACCCTTATCTTGATGATAAAAGCGAATCAAATCAAGTGCCGGCAACAAATAAGTTTCTTGTTGAGAAGAAAAATGAAGCAGTACGAAGCAAATACCCTGCTGTTCTAGAACTTGTTCCATATGTTGAATCTGGTGAAGATGAAAATTTTTCATTGGAATAGCATTCTTTTGTCGTGTTTCCTTGGCTTCAAAGTCAATGTAATGTCCTCTATATACGCCAGAGTAATCCGTTGTGGAAGCTTGTCTAAAATAGGCTTCTACAATTTTGGCTCGACTTCGTTGAGGATAGTCTACTCGAACAATCTGAACAGGCGTTGGTTTTTTATGGATAACGGCCATGCCATGTATTAGATAGTAGTCGTTAGTAGCGTTAATCATCTTTTCAAAAGTCATTCCTCGATTTGCGAAATTTTTTGGTTGAGAAATAGATGTTTGGCTTTTTTTTGATGAAATTTTATGAGGATAGTTGACCATATTTCTCCTTATTGGTACAATAACATCACTCTATTATACCATAAAAGTATAAAGAAAGGTGCAAAAATGACTACAGCTTTAATTATGGGCTATTCTAACTTCGATTTGGGTTTGTTTAACGAAAAGGATATCAGGTTAAAAGTTATAAAGAAAGCGATTCGAAGGGATTTAGAAAGTTTAGCAGAAGAGGGGCTTAAATGGCTGGTATTTACAGGGAATTTAGGATTTGAATCTTGGGTTCTCGATGTTGCAAATGAAATGAAAGACGAGTATGATTTTAGCCTAGCGACTATTTTTGATTTTGAAACACATGGGGAAAGTTGGAATGAAGCGAATCAGGTTAAACTTAGCCAATTTAAGCAGGTAGATTTTGTTAAATATGCCTATCCTAAGTATGAAAATATGGAACAACTGCGTGATTACCAACGATTTTTGCTGGAAAATACTGATTTAGCCTATTTTTTCTATGATCCAGAAAATGAGACAAAATTAAAATTTATGGACAACTTGATGACAAATCAGGAAGGCTATCGTATAAAAAGGTTAACCTTTGAAGACTTAAATGAGCTAGCAGAAAATTTTTCTGAAAAGTAAGCCTTTGACCTTGATTTTTGTTTGCCTTTTTTTATATAATAATACTATTAGAAATCGAGAATGGAGAGAGAGATGGCAAGTATTATTTTTACAGCAAAAGATATTTTTGAGCAAGAATTTGGACGTGAAGTTCGCGGGTATAGTAAGGTTGAAGTTGATGAATTTTTGGATGATGTCATCAAGGACTATGAAACGTATGCTGCTCTAGTCAAATCTCTCCGTCAAGAAATTGCTGAGTTAAAGGAAGAATTATCTCGTAAACCAAAACCTTCACCAGTTCAAGGCGAGCCTCTTGAAGTGGCAACTACAAGCTCTATGACGAATTTTGATATTTTGAAACGCTTGAATCGTCTTGAGAAAGAAGTATTTGGTAAACAAATTTTGGATAACTCTGATTTATAAGAGCTTATTTGAAAAGTGCAATTTTTGGATAATCGCGTGAGGAGAATTTCTTTTCATGAGGAAAGTCCATGCTAGCACAGGCTGTGATGCCTGTAGTGTTTGTGCTAGGCGAAACCATAAGCCTAGGGACGAGTAATCGTTACGGCAGTTGAAATGGCTAAGTCTTTTGATAGGTCAGAGTAGGCTTGAAAGTGCCACAGTGACGGAGTCTTTCTGGAAACGGAGAGAGTGGAACGCGGTAAACCCCTCAAGCTAGCAACCCAAATTTTGGTCGGGGCATGGAGTACACGGAAACGAACGTAGTACTCTGACTGCTATTAGCTCTATGCTGTTAGTGGTAGACAGATGATTATCGAAGGAAGTGGTCCTAGTCACTTCTGGAACAAAACATGGCTTATAGAAAATTGCATATAGGTTGGGGCTGAGAAATTTTCTCAACCTCATTTTTTAAAGTGGACATATAGAAAGGTCTTGCAAGACTGTAACATGAAAAAAGAATTTAATTTAATCGCTACTGCTGCAGCGGGTCTTGAGGCTGTCGTTGGTCGAGAAGTGCGAGAGTTGGGCTACGATTGTCAGGTTGAAAATGGACGTGTTCGTTTTCAAGGAGATGCAAAAGCCATCATCGAAACCAACCTTTGGCTTCGGGCAGCAGATCGTATTAAGATCATCGTTGGAATTTTCCCGGCTAAGACTTTTGAGGAGCTCTTTCAAGGAGTTTTTGCTCTAGATTGGGAACATTATTTACCGCTTGGAGCTCGGTTCCCAATTTCAAAAGCCAAATGTGTTAAATCTAAACTTCACAATGAGCCAAGTGTTCAGGCTATTTCTAAGAAAGCTGTTGTTAAGAAGTTGCAGAAACACTATGCCCGTCCAGAAGGTGTTCCTCTGATGGAGAATGGTCCTGAGTTTAAGATTGAGGTTTCTATTCTGAAAGACATAGCAACTGTCATGATTGATACGACAGGCTCCAGCCTCTTTAAACGTGGCTATCGTACCGAAAAAGGTGGCGCTCCTATTAAGGAAAATATGGCAGCAGCTATTTTGCAACTTTCTAACTGGTTCCCAGACAAGCCTCTGATTGATCCGACCTGTGGTTCAGGAACTTTCTGTATTGAGGCAGTTATGATTGCTAGAAAGATGGCGCCTGGTCTGCGCCGTTCCTTTGCATTTGAGGAATGGAACTGGATTAGCGATCGTTTGATTCAAGAGGTTCGCACAGAGGCAGCTAAGAAAGTGGATCGTGAGTTGGAACTAGATATTATGGGCTGTGATATTGATGCTCGCATGGTGGAAATTGCAAAGGCAAATGCCCAGGCAGCAGGGGTTGCAGGAGATATTACCTTTAAGCAGATGCGCGTGCAGGATTTGCGTTCTGATAAAATCAATGGAGTGATTATTTCCAATCCGCCTTATGGTGAACGTTTGTCAGATGATGAAGGGGTTACCAAGCTTTATGCTGAAATGGGGCAAGTATTTGCACCGCTGAAAACGTGGAGCAAATTTATCTTAACTAGTGATGAAGCTTTTGAGACCAAGTACGGTAGTCAAGCAGATAAGAAACGTAAATTATACAATGGTACCTTAAAAGTTGATTTGTATCAATATTTTGGTCAGCGTGTTAAACGCCAGGAAGTAAAGTAGGAAGGTAAACTCATGACTAAGAAGAGACGGAATCGTCATAAAGCGGAACATCAAGAAGCGCAATTTGATTTTGATGAAGCTAAAGAGCTAACAGTTGGAGAAGCCATGCGAAAAAATGAAGAGGTGGAAGCAGGTGTATTGCCTGGAGATTCTATCTTGGACAAGTATGTGAAACAACACAAGGATGAAATTGAGGCAGATAAGTTTGCGACCCGCCAATACAAAAAAGAGGAGTTAATCGAAAAAGAAGAGGTGGAGGTAGAGGAGACCCAGACTCTAGATAATTTGCTTCAAGAGCTCCGTGAGGAAACAGGAGTTCATTCTCCAGCTCCAGAAAATGAATTGAGTCAGTTTGATGATTTAGAATTAACACGAGTTTCAGAAGCTCCTCTTGTCGAAGAATTTGAGACAGAAGAAGTACAATTATTTGGAGAGGAAGAAGTTCCAACATTTTCTCGAGTAACGGATAGTGAAGATGAAAAAAGTAAGAAGAAATGGGTGTTTTATGGGGTTCTAGTAGCCTTATCGGTTCTTATCCTTGGAACTGCTTATTATGTTTATCGTCAAGTAGCTCGTTCGACCAAGGAAATCCAGACTTCTCAATCAACCACAAACTCGCAGGCAGAAGTGGAAGAATTTAATAATTTATACGATGGCTTCTATACAGATAGCAACAAAACGGCTTTGAAAAATAGCCAGTTTGATAAACTGAGTCAACTTAAGACACTGCTTGATAAACTGGAAGGTAGTCGTGAATATACGCTTGCCAAATCTAAGTATGATAGTCTAGCAACGCAAATCAAGGCTATTCAAGATGTCAATGCACAATTTGAGAAACCAGCTATTGTGGATGGTGTCTTGGATACCAATGCCAAAGCCAAATCGAATGCTAAATTTACAGATATTAAAACTGGGAATACGGAGCTTGATAAAGTGCTAGATAAGGCTATCAGTCTTGGTAAGAGCCAGCAAACAAGTATTTCAAACTCAAGTTCAAGTCAAACTAGCAGTTCAAACTCTAATCAAGCCAGCTCAAATACTACTAGTGAGACCAGTCCAAGTAGCTCAAATGCGGCCTCAACTGAGACTAGAAGTTCTCGTAGTGAAGTCAATATGGGTGTATCAAGTGCAGGAGTTGCTGTTCAAAGAGGAGCGAGTCGTGTTTCTTATAACCAGTCTGCTATTGATGATAGCAATAACTCTGCTTGGGATTTCGAGGATGGTGTCTTGGAACAAATTCTAGCAACTTCACGCTCACGTGGTTATATCACTGGCAACCAATATATCCTTGAACGTGTCAATATCGTTAATGGCAATGGTTATTACAACCTCTACAAGCCAGATGGAACCTATCTATTTACCCTTAACTGTAAGACAGGATACTTTGTTGGAAATGGTTCTGGACATGCGGATGACTTGGACTACTAAGCAGTCGTTACAAAATTCTTTCTTTTCAAAAGTAAAAATGATAAAATAAAACAAATTAAACAAGAGGAGTGTCAAATGACAAAAGCTAACTTTGGTGTCGTAGGTATGGCCGTAATGGGTCGTAACCTTGCCCTTAATATTGAATCTCGTGGTTACACAGTTGCTATTTACAACCGTAGTAAAGAAAAAACGGAAGATGTGATTGCTTGCCATCCTGAAAAGAACTTTGTACCAAGCTATGACGTTGAAAGTTTTGTAAATTCAATCGAAAAACCTCGTCGTATCATGCTCATGGTTCAAGCTGGACCTGGTACAGATGCTACTATCCAAGCCCTTCTTCCACACCTTGACAAAGGTGATATCTTGATTGATGGCGGAAACACTTTCTACAAAGATACAATCCGTCGTAATGAAGAATTGGCAAACTCTGGTATCAACTTTATCGGTACTGGGGTTTCTGGTGGTGAAAAAGGTGCCCTTGAAGGTCCTTCTATCATGCCTGGTGGACAAAAAGAGGCCTACGAATTGGTTGCAGATGTTCTTGAAGAAATCTCAGCTAAAGCACCAGAAGATGGCAAACCATGTGTGACTTACATCGGTCCTGATGGAGCGGGTCACTATGTGAAAATGGTTCACAACGGTATCGAGTACGGTGATATGCAATTGATCGCAGAAAGCTATGACTTGATGCAACACTTGCTAGGCCTTTCTGCAGAAGACATGGCTGAAATTTTTACTGAGTGGAACAAGGGTGAATTGGACAGCTACTTGATTGAAATCACAGCTGATATTTTGAGCCGTAAAGACGATGAAGGTCAAGATGGACCAATCGTAGACTACATCCTTGATGCTGCAGGTAACAAGGGAACTGGTAAATGGACTAGCCAATCATCACTTGACCTTGGTGTGCCATTGTCACTCATTACTGAGTCAGTATTTGCCCGCTACATTTCAACTTACAAAGAAGAACGTGTGCATGCAAGCAAGGTTCTTCCAAAACCAGCTGCCTTCAAATTTGAAGGAGACAAGGCTGAGTTGATTGAAAAGATCCGTCAAGCCCTTTACTTCTCAAAAATCATTTCATACGCACAAGGTTTTGCTCAATTGCGTGTAGCTTCTAAAGAAAACAACTGGAACTTGCCATTTGCGGATATCGCATCTATCTGGCGTGATGGCTGTATCATCCGTTCTCGTTTCTTGCAAAAGATTACAGATGCTTACAACCGTGATGCAGACCTTGCTAACCTTCTTTTGGATGAGTACTTCTTGGATGTTACTGCTAAGTATCAACAAGCAGTGCGTGATATCGTAGCTCTTGCTGTTCAAGCTGGTGTACCAGTACCAACTTTCTCAGCAGCTATTACTTACTTTGATAGCTACCGTTCAGCTGACCTTCCAGCTAACTTGATCCAAGCGCAACGTGATTACTTTGGTGCCCACACTTACCAACGTAAAGACAAAGAAGGAACCTTCCACTACTCTTGGTATGACGAAAAATAAGTAGGTCTGCCATGGGGAAACGGATTTTATTACTTGAGAAAGAAAGAAATCTAGCTCATTTTTTAAGTTTGGAACTCCAAAAAGAGCAATACCGAGTTGATCAGGTTGAGGAGGGGCAAAAAGCCCTCTCCATGGCTCTTCAGACAGACTATGACTTGATTTTATTGAATGCTCAACTGGGGGATATGACAGCCCAGGATTTTGCAGACAAGCTGAGTCGGACTAAGCCAGCCTCAGTCATCATGGTCTTGGACCATCGCGAAGAATTGCAAGATCAGATTGAGACAGTCCAACGCTTTGCCGTTTCTTACATCTATAAGCCAGTTATTATTGAGAATTTGGTGGCTCGTATTTCAGCGATTTTCCGAGGTCGGGACTTCATCGATCAACACTGTAGTCAGATGAAGGTTCCAACGTCTTACCGCAATCTGCGTATGGATGTAGAACATCATACCGTTTATCGTGGCGAGGAAATGATTGCTCTGACGCGTCGTGAGTATGACCTCTTGGCTACTCTTATGGGAAGCAAGAAAGTTCTGACTCGTGAGCAGTTGTTGGAAAGTGTCTGGAAGTATGAAAGTGCGACCGAAACCAATATCGTGGATGTCTATATCCGTTATTTACGTAGCAAGCTTGATGTAAAAGGTCAAAAAAGCTACATTAAAACCGTTCGTGGTGTTGGTTACACCATGCAAGAATAGAAAAGCAGTTGCAGTTGTGTAACTGCTTTTTATGTAATTTCTTTATATATTGACATAAAATTTTGTATTTGCTACAATCAGTTAAGGAGGATAGGTCTAATGAAAATAATAAAAAAATTGATGCAAATCGCATTAGCAGTCTTTTTCTTTGGTTTGCTAGCGACAAGTGCAGTATTGGCGGATGATGCTGATTCAGAAGGCTGGCAATTTGTCCAAGAAAATGGTAGAACCTACTACAAGAAGGGTGACATCAAAGAAACCGACTGGCGAGTGATTGATGGCAAGACCTATTATTTTGATTATAATGGTGAAATGGTTGTTGGTTGGCAATACATTCCAATGCCAGTTAAAGGATATACAATTGGTCCTTACCCTAATGGCATAAGATTAGAAGGTTCCCCAATGCCAGAATGGTACTATTTCGATAAAAATGGAGTGCTACAAGAGTTTGTTGGTTGGGAAGCATTAGAGGTTAAAACTAAAGACAGCGTTGGAAGAAAGCATGGGGAAAAACGTACAAATCCGGAAGATAAAGAAGAGAAGAGTTTTTACACGAACTATTACTTTAATCAAGATCATTCTTTAAAGACAGGTTGGCTTTATGACCAGTCTAACTGGTATTATCTAGCTAAAACAGAAATTAATGGAGAAGACTATATTGGTGGTGAAATACGTACAGGTTGGATAAATGATGGTTCAGCTTGGTACTATCTAGATCCAACAACTGGTATCATGCAAACTGGTTGGAAACAACTTGGCAATAAATGGTACTATCTCCGTTCATCAGGAGCTATGGCAATTGGTTGGTATCAAGATGGTTCAACTTGGTATTATTTAGATAATAAAAATGGTGATATGAAGACAGGTTGGGTATATGTTGGTAACCGTTGGTACTACCTTCGTTCATCAGGAGCTATGGCAACTGGTTGGGTGAAAGATGGTTCAACTTGGTACTACCTAAATGCAAGTAATGGAGATATGAAGACAGGTTGGACCAAAGTAGGTGGAAACTGGTATTATCTCAATTCAAATGGAGCAATGGTTACAGGTAGTCAAACTATCGATGGTAAAGTTTATAATTTCGCCTCATCTGGTGAGTGGATTTAATATTGGATGGTATATAGATGAAAATTTTGAAAAAAATTATGCAAGTTGGACTGACAGTATTTTTCTTTGGTTTGCTAGCTACAAATGTAGTATTTGCAGATACCACAGGTGGCCAATTTGTTGATAAGGATAATAGAAAATATTATGTAAAAGATGATCATAAAGCAATCTATTGGCATAAAATAGACGGTAAAACCTACTATTTTGGTGATAGAGGAGAGATGGTTGTCGGTTGGCAATACGTAGAAATTCCTGGAACAGGTTATCGTGATGATTTATTTAATAATCATCCAGTCTTAGAAATTGGCCTTGAGGAGAAGTGGTACTATTTTGGACAAGATGGTGCTTTGCTAGAACAAACAGATAAACAAGTACTAGAGGCAAAAACGTCTGAAAATACAGGAAAAGTATACGGTGAACAATATGCTCCATCTGCTGAAAAGAGAACTTATTATTTTGATAATCATTATGCTGTAAAGACAGGCTGGATTTATGAAGACGGCAATTGGTATTATTTAAATAAGATAGGAAATTTTGGCGATGATTCTTACAATCCACTACCAATTGGTGAAGTTGCTAAGGGTTGGACTCAAGATTTTCATGTTACTTTTGGCATTGATAGAAGCAAACCTGCTCCGTGGTACTATCTAGATCCAGAAACTGGTATCATGCAAACTGGTTGGAAACAACTTGGCAATAAATGGTACTATCTCCGTTCATCAGGAGCTATGGCAACTGGTTGGTATCAAGATGGTTCAACTTGGTATTATTTAGACCAGTCAAATGGAGATATGAAAACAGGCTGGCAATACCTTGGTAACAAGTGGTACTACCTTCGTTCATCAGGAGCTATGGCCACTGGCTGGTATAAGGATGGTTCAACTTGGTACTACTTAAATGCAAGTAATGGAGATATGAAGACAGGTTGGTTCCAGGTCAATGGCAAATGGTACTATGCTTATAGCTCAGGTGCTTTGGCAGTGAATACCACTGTAGATGGCTACTACGTCAACTATAATGGCGAATGGGTTCAATAATGAAAGAGGCGATTGTAAAGGAAACAATCGCTTTTTTTGTGAAAATATAATAAAATAGATAGGAAAGAATAAATACTTGTGTGAAAAATGAGACGGCTTTTTCGTCTAGTAAAAGGAAAACATGACAAAAGTAGTTGGTGTCGGTCAGGCACATAGTAAGATAATTTTAATAGGGGAGCATGCAGTCGTTTACGGTTATCCTGCCATTTCCCTGCCTCTTTTGGAGGTGGAGGTGACTTGTAAGCTAGTTCCTGCAGCGAGTCCTTGGCGTCTCTATGAGGAGGATACCTTGTCCATGGCAGTTTATGCTTCGTTGGAGTATTTGGATATCAAAGAAGCCTGCATTCGCTGTGAGATTGACTCGGCTATCCCTGAGAAGCGGGGAATGGGTTCGTCAGCAGCTATCAGTATAGCGGCCATTCGTGCGGTATTTGATTACTATCAGGCAGAACTGCCTCATGATGTATTAGAAATCTTGGTCAATCGGGCGGAGATGATTGCCCATATGAATCCAAGTGGTTTGGATGCCAAGACCTGTCTCAGTGACCAGCCTATTCGCTTTATTAAGAACGTAGGATTTACAGAGCTTGAGATGGATTTATCCGCCTATTTGGTGATTGCTGACACGGGCGTTTATGGTCATACCCGTGAAGCCATCCAAGTGGTTCAAAGTAAGGGCAAGGATGCCCTACCGTTTTTGCATGCTTTGGGAGAATTGACCCAGCAGGCAGAGGATGCGATTTCACAAAAAGATGCTGAAGAATTGGGACAAATCCTCAGTCAAGCGCATTTGCATTTAAAAGAAATTGGTGTCAGTAGCCCTGAGGCAGACCATCTGGTAGAAACGGCTCTTAACCATGGTGCTCTGGGTGCCAAGATGAGTGGTGGTGGACTTGGAGGCTGTATCATAGCCTTGGCAGACAATTTGACACACGCACAAGAACTGGCAGAAAGACTAGAAGAGAAAGGAGCTGTTCAGACATGGATAGAGAGCCTGTAACAGTACGTTCCTACGCAAATATTGCTATTATCAAATATTGGGGAAAGAAAAAAGAAAAAGAGATGGTGCCTGCTACTAGCAGTATTTCTTTGACTTTGGAAAATATGTACACGGAGACGACTTTGTCATCTCTACCGACGGATGCGACAGCTGATGCCTTTTACATCAATGGTCAGCTACAGAGTGAGGCGGAGCATGCTAAGATGAGCAAAATTATTGACCGTTACCGTCCAGTTGGAGAAGGCTTTGTCCGTATCGATACTCAAAACAATATGCCTACCGCGGCGGGTCTGTCCTCAAGTTCTAGTGGTTTGTCTGCCCTGGTCAAGGCTTGTAATGCTTATTTCAAGCTTGGATTGGATAGAAGTCAGTTAGCGCAGGAAGCGAAGTTTGCCTCAGGATCTTCCTCTCGGAGTTTTTATGGACCATTAGGTGCCTGGGACAAGGATAGCGGGGAAATTTACCCTGTCGAGACAGACCTGAAACTAGCTATGATTATGTTGGTGCTAGAAGACAAGAAAAAACCAATCTCTAGTCGTGATGGGATGAAACTCTGTGTGGAAACTTCGACGACTTTTGATGACTGGGTGAGTCAGTCTGAGAAAGACTATCAGGAGATGCTGGTTTATCTCAAGGAAAATGACTTTGCTAAGGTTGGGGAATTAACGGAGAAAAATGGTCTGGCTATGCACGCTACGACCAAAACAGCATCACCAGCCTTTTCTTATCTGACGGATGCTTCTTATGAAGCCATGGACTTTGTTCGCCAGCTCCGTGAGCAAGGGGAAGCCTGCTACTTTACTATGGATGCTGGTCCCAATGTCAAAGTCCTCTGTCAAGAGAAAGACTTGGAGCATTTATCAGAAATCTTCGGTCAACGTTATCGCTTGATTGTGTCAAAAACAAAGGATTTGAGTCAAGATGATTGCTGTTAAAACTTGCGGAAAACTCTATTGGGCAGGCGAATATGCTATTTTAGAGCCAGGGCAGTTGGCCTTGATAAAGGCCATTCCCATCTATATGAGGGGAGAGATTGCCTTTTCTGACAGCTACCGTATCTACTCAGATCTGTTTGATTTCGCAATAGATTTGACGCCAAATCCTGACTATAGCTTGATTCAAGAAACGGTTGCTTTAGTGCAAGATTTCCTCGTTTATCGTGGGCAGACTTTGCGACCTTTTTCTCTAGAAATCCGTGGAAAAATGGAACGAGAAGGGAAAAAGTTTGGCTTGGGTTCTAGCGGTAGCATCGTTGTTTTGGTTATCAAGGCCTTGCTGGTTTTATATGATATTACGGTTGATCAGGGTCTCTTGTTCAAGTTAGCCAGCGCTGTCTTGCTCAAGCGCGGAGACAATGGTTCTATGGGAGACCTTGCCTGTATTGTGGCAGAGGAATTGGTTCTCTATCAGTCATTTGATCGCCAGAAGATAGCAGCTTGGTTGGAAGAAGAAAATTTTTCGACAGTTTTAGAGCGTGATTGGGGCTTTTCAATTTCGCAAGTGAAACCAACTTTAGAATGTGATTTCCTAGTGGGATGGACCAAGGAAGTAGCTGTGTCTAGTGATATGGTCAAGCAAATCAAGCAGAATATAAATCAGAATTTTTTAAGTTCCTCAAAAGAAACGGTGGTTTCTTTGGTAGAAGCCTTGGAGCAGGGGAAAACCGAAAAAGTGATCGAGCAAGTAGAAGTGGCAAGCAAGCTTTTAGAAGGCTTGAGCGCAGATATTTACACGCCTTCGCTGAGACAGTTGAAAGAAGCCAGTCAAGATTTGCAAGCTGTTGCTAAGAGTAGCGGCGCTGGTGGTGGTGATTGTGGTATTGCCTTGAGTTTTGATGAGCAATCAACTGAAACCTTAAAAAATCGTTGGGCCGATCTGGGGATTGAGCTCTTATACCAAGAAAGGATAGGACATGACGACAAATCGTAAGGACGAGCACATCCGCTATGCCCTTGAGCAGAAAAGTTCCTATAATAGCTTTGATGAGGTGGAGCTGATTCATTCTTCCCTGCCTCTTTACGATCTGGATGAAATCGATCTTTCGACAGAATTTGCTGGTCAAAAGTGGGACTTTCCTTTCTATATCAATGCTATGACGGGTGGAAGTGATAAGGGTAGAGAAATCAATCAAAAGCTGGCTCAGGTGGCGGAAGCCTGTGGTATTTTATTTGTAACGGGTTCTTATAGCGCAGCCCTCAAAGATCCAGCAGATGACTCTTTTTCTGTCAAGTCTAGTCATCCAAATCTCCTCCTTGGAACCAATATTGGATTGGATAAGCCTGTCGAGTTAGGACTTCAGACTGTAGAAGAAATGAATCCTCTTATCCTGCAGGTGCATGTCAATGTTATGCAGGAATTGCTCATGCCTGAGGGAGAAAGGAAGTTCAGAAGCTGGCAATCGAATCTAGCAGACTATAGCAAGCAAATCCCTGTTCCGATTGTCCTCAAGGAAGTGGGCTTTGGAATGGATGCCAAGACCATCGAGAGAGCCTATGAAGTGGGTGTTCGTACAGTGGATCTATCAGGTCGTGGTGGTACCAGCTTTGCCTATATCGAAAATCGTCGCAGTGGTCAACGTGACTACCTCAATCAATGGGGCCAGTCCACCATGCAGGCCCTTATCAATGCCCAAGACTGGAAAGACAAGGCTGAACTCTTAGTTAGTGGAGGTGTTCGCAATCCGCTGGATATGATTAAGTGTTTGGTCTTTGGTGCTAAGGCTGTAGGACTGTCTCGAACCGTTCTGGAATTGGTTGAAACCTATTCAGTTGAAGAAGTAATCAGCATTGTCCAAGGCTGGAAAGCAGATCTACGCTTGATCATGTGTGCCCTTAAGTGTGCAACCATAGCAGATTTGCAAAAAGTAGACTATCTTCTTTATGGAAAATTAAAAGAAGCAAAAGATCAGATGAAAAAGGCGTAACCACCGCCTTTTTTTCCATCTTCAGACCGAGGTGACTTTTTTGAATTGTGATAAAATAGAAGGGAGAGGATGGTCCTATGAGAAAATTTAAAATCTTTTTATTTATCGAAGCCTGTCTTTTGACAGGAGCTCTGATTTTGATGGTATCAGAGCATTTTTCGCGTTTTCTGCTGATTTTATTCCTCTTTTTGCTTTTGATTCGCTATTACACTGGTAAAGAGGGCAATAATCTTCTTTTAGTAGTGGCAACCATTCTCTTCTTTTTCATCGTCATGCTAAATCCCTTTGTGATTCTAGCTATTTTTGTTGCGGTTATATACAGCCTCTTTCTTCTTTATCCGATGATGAACCAGGAAAAAGAGCAGACCAATTTGGTTTTTGAAGAGGTGGTAATGGTTAAGAAGGAGAAAAATCGTTGGTTTGGCAATATCCATCATTTTTCAAGCTACCAGACTTGCAAGTTTGATGATATCAATCTCTTTCGTCTTATGGGCAAGGATACCATTCATTTGGAGAGGGTCATCTTAACCAATCACGATAATGTCATTATCCTCAGAAAGATGGTAGGCACGACCAAAATCATTGTGCCTGTAGATGTAGAAGTTAGTCTCAGCGTTAACTGTCTATATGGGGATTTGAATTTTTTTAATCATCCCAAGCGAGCTCTCCGCAATGAACACTATCATCAAGAAACAAGAGACTATCTTAAGAGTAACAAGAGTGTCAAGATTCTCTTGACCACTATGATTGGCGATGTTGAGGTGGTCAGAGGATGAAAAAACAAGCCTATGTAATCATTGCTCTAACCTCCTTTCTGTTTGTCTTATTTTTCTCCCACAGCTTGCTGGAAATTCTTGATTTTGACTGGTCTATTTTCATGCACGATGTCGAAAAAACAGAAAAATTTGTCTTTTTGTTGTTGGTGTTCAGCATGTCCATGACCTGTCTCTTAGCCTTATTTTGGCGAGGTATTGAAGAGCTTTCTCTAAGAAAAATGCAGGCTAATCTCAAGCGTTTATTGGCAGGGCAAGAAGTGGTTCAGCTTGCAGATCCAGATTTGGATGCCAGTTTCAAGTCCTTGTCTGGCAAACTTAACCTTTTGACAGAAGCTCTTCAAAAGGCTGAAAATCACAGCCTTGCTCAGGAAGAGGAAATCATCGAGAAAGAACGGAAGCGGATTGCTCGGGATTTGCACGATACAGTCAGTCAGGAGTTGTTTGCGGCTCACATGATTTTATCGGGTATCAGTCAGCAGGCTTTGAAATTGGATAGAGAAAAGATGCAGACCCAGTTGCAGAGTGTCACAGCTATTTTAGAAACAGCCCAGAAGGATTTGCGGGTCTTACTCTTGCATTTGCGACCAGTTGAATTGGAACAAAAGAGCTTGATAGAAGGAATTCAAATTCTTCTAAAAGAGCTTAAGGACAAGAGTGATCTTAAGGTTAGTCTCAAGCAAAATGTGACGAAATTGCCTAAGAAAATCGAGGAGCATATCTTCCGTATCCTGCAAGAGTTAATCAGCAATACCCTCCGCCATGCCCAGGCCTCCTGTTTGGATGTCTATCTCTATCAGACGGATTTTGAATTGCAACTGAAGGTGGTGGATAATGGGATTGGTTTCCAGTTAGGGAGTTTAGACGATTTGAGTTATGGACTCCGCAATATTAAGGAGCGGGTTGAAGATATGGCAGGGACGGTTCAGTTATTGACAGCACCCAAGCAAGGGCTGGCAGTTGATATCCGTATTCCCCTGTTAGATAAGGAATGACAAAGGAGTAAAGATGAAAATTTTACTAGTAGATGACCATGAGATGGTCCGATTGGGCTTGAAAAGCTACTTTGACCTCCAAGACGATGTAGAAGTTGTGGGCGAGGCGGCAAACGGGTCTCAAGGTATTGACTTGGCCTTGAAATTGCGTCCAGATGTTATTGTCATGGATATCGTCATGCCTGAGATGAATGGAATTGATGCGACCTTGGCTATCCTCAAAGAATGGCCTGAAGCCAAGATTTTGATTGTGACTTCGTACTTGGACAATGAAAAAATTATGCCTGTTTTAAATGCTGGTGCTCGGGGCTATATGCTCAAGACTTCTAGTGCAGACGAACTACTCCATGCTGTCCGTAAGGTGGCTGCTGGGGAGTTGGCCATTGAGCAAGAGGTCAGCAAAAAGGTCGAATACCACCGCAATCACATAGAACTACATGAGGACCTGACTGCGCGTGAGCGAGATGTTCTCCAACTCATCGCCAAGGGCTACGAAAATCAGCGTATCGCAGACGAACTCTTTATCTCTCTCAAGACGGTCAAGACCCACGTGTCCAATATCCTAGCCAAACTTGAAGTCAGCGATCGTACCCAGGCTGCAGTCTATGCTTTTCAGCACCACTTAGTGGGGCATGAAGAGTTTTAGTAGTTATATAAAATAATGTTGGAGAAATGATTTGATTTAGTATCAAAGAAGCGAGTAAGTGCCTCTATTGTGATAAAATATTTTTTTCACAATATTTTTATGTTTTTGATTGACATTCATTTTATAGGGGAGTAGAATAGAGTTATAAACAGATAAAATAATATATTGACTATAAAAAAAGATTGATATAAACTCAAAAGGAGGTTAAAATCATGTCCCCGTAAACTATTAAAATAAGGTCACTAGAGCGTTAAGGAATTTTGAAGAAAGGATTTTTGTCATGAAAAAATATATTACTTATGCAGCTTTATTACTTACTTCAGGAGCTTTGTTATCAACTACTTATGTAGTTAGTGCAGAAACTACAACGTCTACCACTAAAGTGACTACATCACAAGCAACTTCACAGTATACAAGCGAGAAAGAAGCAATTGATCAACTTGTTAAAGAAGGTAAAATTAAGGTTGAAGACGCAGAACAAGTTAAGTTGGTAGGATTTTCTCCTAGAGAATTAACTCAAGTAGAAAGTAATCAAGAAAAAATAGCATTTAATCAAAATAGAGATGATAAAGGAACCTGGATGAAAACAGATGGTCGCTGGTGGTTCAAATATAGTTCAGGTGGGTATGCTAAACATTGGGAATTGTTAGATGAGAAATGGTATTATTTTGATGATCAAGGTTGGATGAGATCAAATGAGTGGATTAACCCAGATGGTAATTGGTATTATCTTTCAAATGATGGTTCCATACTAACTGATTATAATAGAGTTAATGGGAAACCTTATTTCTTCAGACCTAACGGTGTTTGCGTAGAAAATAAGGGGCAGGCAATTGCTGAGTATGCAGAGACATTTGTAGATAAAATCCCATATATTGGGGGTTTGGCAGACTTGAATAAGGGTGTAGATTGCTCAGGATTTACACATGCCATATATAAAAACTTTGACATTTACTTAGGAACTGATACTAGATCTCAATTTAATCAAGGAATTGATGTAACTGGTAGTGAAAAACCTGGAGATTTAATTTTCTTTAATAATCTTGCGCATGTGGGAATTAATATTGGCGGTAACCAGGTGGTTCACGCAAATTCTGAAAGAAAATTTGTAAACATAACTAACAATGAATACATTGGATCCATTGACGGAGCTAGACGAGTTTGGTAACAATAAAATTTAAATGTCATAAATAATTTGTTACTAATTGGAGGAAATGGCTATGAAAAAATCTAAACTACTTACACTTGGTTTGCTTGCAGGTGCTGGTCTACTATTGTCTATCAATCAAGCACAGGCTGCAGATACTTGGGTTAAAAATGGTTCTGACTGGAATCTTTCACAAGATGGCAGTCTCGCTAAAAACAAATGGGTGCAAAATGCTGGCTCATGGTACCACTTTGACGGTTCTGGTAAAATGCAGACAGGCTGGCTCAAAGACGGTAACACTTGGTATTCGCTCGCAGATAGTGGCGCTATGCGTACTGGCTGGTACAAGGAAGGAAATACATGGTACTCCCTAGCAGATAGTGGTGCCATGCGTACAGGTTGGTACAAAGAAGGATCAACTTGGTACTACCTAAAAGACAGTGGAGCTATGGCAACAGGATGGGCAACTGCAAATGGTCAATGGTCTTACTTTGAAAAATCAGGTGCAATGGTCGCAGACAGAGCTGTTCCAGCCAGTGATGGGGAAAGTTATGTCATTGGTAAGGATGGTTATATGTTGACCAGACTTCCAAGTCAGGTTGAACAAGATCCTTTTGATGATACAGTTATTACAGATATCGTTACTTTGTCTGATGGTTATGACTATCACCTTGTTCATAAGAAAGATGGAGTTGTTATCGAAAAGAATGCCTGGTATATCAAACCTATTGTTGAACGTTTTTCTTATCAAAAGATTGGCGATATAAAACGAAATACTTTAGATGCAATTACTGATAATAAAAAACCAGGGGAAGAAATTGATCCTAAAGCTGTCATAAAGAATTTCCAAAACTTACCAAATAAGTATTACTTTGGAGCAGATGGACGTAAGGTTGCGAATCTACCAGAATTCACTACTCACTTCCCTATTCAAAAAGTTGGATCTGAACTTTATCTTAGAAATTCAAGTCCAGTTATTAGTCTAGACTCATCTGTATTGACAATTAATGACAATAAACTTTATCTAATAGCTGCCAATGATTATAATGGTAAACTTGTAACTGGATATTTCACAATGTTTATGGACGGATTATTATCTAAAGATCACCATATTTTGGGCTATGCAGATGAATCTGGTGAAATCGTGAAGATGAAAGTTTTGCCTAATGATTTCCGTGATCATATTGAAAAAGGAATTTCCGGTTTTTATGGAGAAACTGTTCGATACGACGGTTCAACAGGCAATGTTTCTGTTGTGAAATAAACTATCTGACAACGTAAAATAAAAAAAGCGAACAGCTTCGTTTTCTAGGAAGTCATGTTCGCTTTTATTCATAATGTAATAGTTATTGTTTGGTCTCTATTTCAAAAAAATCTACTTGATAATAATCACGAACTTCTTTTTTCATTTCCTCTAGTAATCGACTTTCATCTGTTGATTCGAGTAAGGATAGTCCTTTATTAATCATAGCATGTTCCTCAGTAACGATTCCCAGACGTACTTGAGCTACACCTAATAAATCGTATCGTTTCATTTTTTTGATAAATCAAGACATTCTTGAATTAAGCATAGACAGGCATCTTTCTTCCCTGCTTCAAGGTACATTCGGGTCATATTGGCTAGAATGGAGTA